>JBCCZD010000016.1:0-28980 GCA_039188275.1 Planctomycetota bacterium | reverse complement strand
TGACAAAATCCCTTCTATTACTATCCTCCATTTGCAAGAAATTAAAGTTGTACAAGGATTAATTGATCTTTGGTACTTGCATGGTCTGGCCATGGATTCCCCCTCCAAACCAGGTATCGATACCGGCCACGTCGGTGTACCGGATCGTCACGGTGTGGCTCGCGGGGCCCGCGGCCGTGATGACGACATCGGGGTCGGACACCAGTTCCGCCTGCGGGGCGAAACCGTCGTGGTCGAAGGCGGAATCAATATTCAGCCGGCCCGACGTCGCGACCCGGCCGGCGAGGTCGCCGTCGGTTTCGACTTCCGAGAGTAGCGCCGTCTTGATCTCTTCAAGCGAGGCGCCTTGCAACCCCGGCTGAGAGAGCAGCAGCGCCGCCGCGCCGGCTACGTGCGGGGCGGCCATGCTAGTGCCGTTGGCGGTGGCGTAGGCGCCGGCGAGGACGGTGCTCAGCACGCCGACGCCGGGCGCCGCGAGGTCGACCGAGCTAGCGCCGAAGTTGCTGAACGCCGCGAGGTCGCCATTGCCACCGGTCGCGGCGACGCTCACGACGTTCGGCGCGTCGTAGCTCGCCGGGTAAAATGGGCTTTGATCGTTGTCGATGCCCAGGCCGAGCGCGTTGCCGTTGCCCGCGGCCGCGACGAACAAGATGCCGGCGTCTCCGCTCGCTTGGATCGCGTCGAACAGCGCCGAGTTGAAGCCGCCCGATTGCCCCCAGCTATTGTTCGTGGCGACCAGGTTCACACCGAAATCGAGGCGCATCATCGTCGCGTAGTTGATCGCCCGCACGGCGTCCGACACGGCGCCCTGCAGCTGCTCGTCGAGGAATTTGAGCGACATGATCGACGTCTGCCAGTTGATGCCGGCGACCCCAACGCCGCCGGGATCGGCCGAGGCGGTCGCCCCGATGATGCCCGCGACCTGCGTCCCGTGGCCGATCGCGTCGCTCGGGTCGTTGGGGGCGAACGGCTCGTCCGCGGCGGAGCGGAAGTTCCAGCCGAAGAAGTCGTCGACAAAGCCGTTGCCGTCGGTGTCGACGCCGTCGGCCCACGCCGGGTCGGCTAGGATGTCGTAGGCGTCGATGTAGTTGTTCGCGGCGCCGTCGTCGGGCGACTCGGCCACCAGCCCCGCGTTGGCGGGCGCGTTGAGGTCGTAGAACGTGATGAGCTGATCGCCGTCGGTGTCGACAAGCTGCTGCCGGAGCGAGGCGGGGATCTCTCCCTGGTTGAGCCAGACGTTTTGGTAGAGGTCCGGGTGATCGGCGGTGATCCCCGAGTCGATGACGCCGACCACGGTGGTCGGGCTGCCGGTCGTGTTGTCCCAAGCGTCCGACGCCCCGATTTGATCGAGGGCCGGTTCCTGCTGCGGGTAGAGTTCATCTTGCGGCGTGAGCTGACCGGCGACCTCCGCATCGGGCGCCGCCCAGGCGATCCGCGCATCGCGCGCTAGGTCCGCGGCAAGATCGACGCCCGCCGGCGCCTGGACGAGCAACTGCCCCGATTTGCCGAGCCCGCGCACCACCGTCAACGGCAGGTCGGACAGAACGCCCACAGCGCCGAGGGCGTTGCCGGCTTCGGCGGTAGCCGCCGGTGAGAGACGGACGATCCACGCCTCGGCGCCTTGCGGATCAAGCGCAAGCTCTTTTGAAGGAGCGACTTCGGCAAACCAGGCGCCGCTTACCTGCGAATAGAAGTCGTCGCTGAGGTCTTCAGCTCCCATGCCAGCCGAGGACGCCGACAGAACGAGTTTGCTCTCCAGCCGCTCGACCTGAAGGCGTCGCGTACGGGAACTGGGTTGGTTGCTCATAGGAACAGCGGCTCCGCGCTTGTCTCATCACTTGATGTGGGCCGTCGAGTTAACGCCGCTGGGGAAGATGGCCACTCGGAAGGGGCATGATCGCGTGAAAACATGGACTTTGTCTGCAAGCGGGCCGTAAGTTGGCAGCACGAGCGGAAGGCGCACGCTCCGCCCCGCGGAACCTCGGCGATTACGCTCGCATCGTCGTTGTGTAGCGATCGAGGTGCAAACCGCTTTTTGCACGCGGGCACGAACCGCCTCATCCCTATCTAGTGTGTTTCTGCTAGTCTTGGCCGCCGGTCCATTCCGCCGCGCCGACTACCCACCCGGGCGTACCAAGCGGTGCGACGCCTCGAAAACCGCTGCGGCGCAACGGATTGCACCATCACAGAGCCACGGGTTGGTCGGCCATCCGAGTGACCAACACAAGTCTCTCTGCCCCACAAGTCTCTCTGCCCAGCGCTGCGCCGATTGGATGGCGTGCCGATGGCAGTCGCAGGCGCCTCCAATCCTCGCGTCCCAACAAGAACCAAAAAAAATCCTCGACACGCAACACCTTGCGGGCTCCTTACGATATAACGTTTCACAAGTGGGCCCGGAAGTCTTCAATCATCCAGCGAAGAGCCGCCAGCTGTTCGCGACGAACGGCTCGGGCAGCTTCCCCACCACGAATGCCATCCCAGCATCCCCGCCGCCAGCCCCCCGCTGCTAGTGCCCCTTAACTCAATGGCGGAACTTCAATCCGTCACGGCACGGTTGGCACAAGCGCATTGCATTGGTTTTGCCTAGCAGCGCGTTTGCTCTCACGTCGGCGACCGATACCCACCACCTGCACCGCCTCGGTTGACTGAGTCAGGTTGCTACTAGGTGAGGCTATGGGGATCGGACGCAACTACCACGGGATCCCTTGCGCAGTTTGATCCGCTGCGCGGAGAGCAAGGGCCGCGACGCTTCACACGATACATCGGCGCCAAGACACACGAGCTACGAAACCGGCACGCCTGAAAACACACACGCGTTGAGGCGCGGCCTTTCAGGCAAGCCGGCTGTAAGACAGGGACACCACATGAGCAGAGGCAGACGTAGGACTAAGGGTAGCAAGGTCACCGCGCGAGGCCGGCGCTGGGGTGGAGCCGGCGGGTTTGAGCGGCTGGAAGACCGCGTGGTGCTGTCGGTGGACACGCCCGACCTGGTCGTCACGTCGGTTTCGGCGCCCACGTCGGCGACCGGGGGCGACGTTGTTTCCATCTCGTGGGTGGTCGAAAACCTCGGCAACGCTTCGACCGGCGTGAACGCCTGGTCGGACCGCATCGTGCTCTCGACCGACGAGACGTTCAGCATCGACGACTTGTCAGTGATCGTCCCCGTCGACGTGCCCTTCGCCGCCAGCACCCCCTTCTTCCCACCCGACCCCCTTGCTGCGGGGGAGAACTACCTCGGTCAGGCGGAGATCACGCTCCCCAACACGCTGGACGGAGACTTCTTCGTCCTGGTGATCACCGACATCAACAGCGAGGTCAACGAGACCTTCTTCGAGGGGAACAATATCGGGTCGCAGGGGCCGGTAGCGATCGCCCCCCCGCGGCCCGACCTGGTGATCTCCAACCAGGGTTTGACTTCCATTACCCCTGACGGCTTGGCGACGATCGGCTGGACCACGTCCAACATCGGCCAAGCCGATGCCGGGGCGTTTCAAGAGTCTGCTTTCTCGTTCCCGTCCCTTTTCGAGTTGGTCAACGACGTCGATGGCATCCCCAGTGGGCAGCAGGAAGTAAGGTCGCTCACTTTTCCGCTACTTGCCGGTGCCGGTCAGTACCCGGTCTTCCTCGACACCGACTCTTCCGACGCTCTGCTCGAGTCGGACGAGACCAACAACGACGCCCCTTTCTTTTTCGACGCGGCGTTGGACCTGACCGTCGGCGGTGTGAGCGTCGATCCGGTTGCCGCGGCGATTGGTCAAGACGTCACCGTCAATTGGCGGACTAGCAACACGGGCGACTTGCAGGCCCCCGCAGGCGTTCAGGAGACGGTCGAGGTCGTGCAGGACGGCGCGGTGATCGCCAGCACCACGGCCACCACGACCGAGGTCCTACCGCCCGGGCAGTTCGCGGAGCGCTCCGCCCAAGTGACGCTCACGCCGAGCGAGGCGGCACTGCTCGGCACGCCCGGCGTGGAGGTCCGCGTGCGCACCAACACCGGCGGCAACGTCACGGAGTTCAGCTCGACGACCGACGCCACGCAAAACAACACCGCGTCGACCCCGCTGACGCTCACGCCCCCGGCCGCGCCGGAACTGATTGTCGAGAACGTCAACGGCCCCGCCGACGCGGCGCCGGGCGAGCTTATCGAGGTGACGTGGGTCGTCCGCAACGCCGGTGGCGCCGCGGCGTCGGGCCCCTGGCGGGACGAGGTCGCCGTCTCGGCCGACGACAGCATCGGCGAAGACATCGCCCTCGGTTCGTTCACGTTCGACGGGACGCTGGCCGCTGGCGAGAGTCTTGCCCGCAGCGCGATGGTCACGGTGCCGCCCACCGGCTTGTCGGGCGACATCCGCTTCGTCGTCACGGCCGACGCCCTGAACAGCGTCGCCGAGGTGTTCGAAGACAACAACGCGGCGATCGACGCCGACGCGCCAACCTCGCTGCCGCCGGTGCTAACCTTTTCCAATGTGCCGCAAACCGTGCAGGAATCGGCGGGCGGCAGCTTCTTGATGACCGTCTCGCGGAGCGGCGACTTGTCGTCGGCGTTGACGGTCGGCTTGTCTTCCGACGCCTCGCAGCTCTTCCCGCCCGCCCAGGTGGTGATCCCGGCGGGGCAGCAGAGCGTGTCGTTCACGGTCGGGGTCGTCGACGACGACCTGCTTGACGGCGACCAGGCGGTCGAGCTCGTCGCCACAGCAGCCGGCTTCGTGACCGACGAGCGGGCGACGCTGGTCGTGCTTGACGACGAGTTCTTGGCCCTCGGACTCACGGCCGGCGACGACACGCTCGTCGAAGGCGAGGCGACCACCGCCACGGTGACGCGCAACGGCCCGACCGATCAGCCGCTGACGGTCAACCTGACCACCTCGAGCGACGCCCAGCTCGTCACGCCTGAGAGCGTGGTGATCCCGGTCGGCGAGTCTTCGGTCGGCTTCCAGGTCGAGGCCTTTGACGACGTGCTCATCGAGACGGTCCGCAGCGTCGCGCTGCAGGCGAGCGCAATCGGGTTTGTCAGCGACGACGCGGTGCAGACCCTCACTATCAACGACAACGACGCGCCGAACCTGTCGCTCACCATCGCTGCCGACGCGATCAACGAAGGGGACGGGGTCGCCGCCACCACCGGTTTGGTGACGATCGACGCCGCCCAGCCGCTGGCGGTGATTGTCGCGCTCGAGAGCTCCGACGGCAGCGAGCTTTTCGTTCCGCCGGCGATTGTCATCCCCGCGGGCGAGACGTCGGCGCCCTTCACCGTGAGCGCGGTCGAGGACACGCTCGCCGACGGCACGCAGCCGGTCCAGGTCACCGCCACGCTGACCGACACCAGCACCGCCGAGCCAATCGTCGGGACCGAGGCGGTCCAGGGGCTGGATGTGCTCGACAACGACGGCGACACGCTCTCGATCTCCATCGACCGGGACTTTGTCGCCGAAGGCGTCGGCGGGGCGGCCCTCGTGACCATGACGCGGAACAGCTCGCCGGCAATCGCGTTAACCGTCTCGATCGCCGTGAGCGACCCGTCACTGATCGACGCGCCGGCGATCGCGACGGTGGTGATCCCGGCTGACGAGTCGTCGGTAACGTTCGCCATCGATACCCTCGACGACGGGCAGGACAGCAGCATCGAGACGGTCTCTCTCACCGCGTCGGCGCCCGGCTTCACTGGGGACACCGCCACGGTCAACGTCGCCGACCTGCAGTTCCCCGACCTCGTGGTTGAATCACTTGCGCCGGTCGACGCGGCGGTCGCCAATGAAGGGTCGTTCGAGTTCGGCTTCACGCTCCGGAACGCGGGCCTGTCGGATGTCGTCTTCACGCCGGGGCCGGGCGAGCCGGCGGAGCTGGGCGTCGAGTTCTTCTTGTCCACCGACACGGCGATCGGCGCCGGCGATGTGCTGATCGCCGAGTTCACCACCACGCAGGCGCTGCTGGCTGGAGAGTCAATCTCGCCGACGCTCACCGGAGCGATCCCGGACGGCTTCTCGCCGCCTCCCGGCGACTACTTCTTAGTTGGCCGGGTCGATCGGCTGAATGCGGTCAAGGAGCAAGACGACGCTTTGCCGCCGCTGTTCACCGCCGCCGAGGCGAACAACGTTGGGGTCTCCGCTTCGACGTTCCGCGTCGAGCCCGCGCTCACGGCGACCGTGTTCGTTGACGACCCGAGCGGCGCCAACGTCTTCCTGAACAACGCGGACGACCCGCTTGCGGTGCGGCTGATCGGCAACGCCGTCCAGACGCTCTCGCCCGAGCCGCAGGCGCCCGCGGCGAATGCCGAGGTCGACGTGCTCGTCCGTACCGCCGGCACGGTGCGGGCGTTCCGGGCGACGACCGACGCCAACGGCGACTTCGAAGTCGTGTTCACGCCGCTCACCGCCGAGGCGGGCGATTTTACGGTCGCCGCCGCCCACCCCGCCGAGCCACGCGGCGAGGTTGCCGACCAAGCCTCCTTCACCGTTCTGGGCATCGGCTTCGACGCCCCGTTCCTCGCCCAGGAGATGGTCCTCGGGGGCGAGACCACCACCACCCTGCGGCTCAACAACCTCTCCGGCGCCGACCTGACCGGCGTCACGGCGACGCTCACCCCGCTCGACGTGATTTCCGACACCGACTTCGCCGTCGAGGTCGAGCTCCCCGTCGGTGGGTCCCTTCCCGGTGACGGCACGCTGGACGTCGTGGTCACGACCACGTCGCGGGGGCCGGCGCCGAGCAACCCAAACCCGGATGCCCCCAACTTCGAGCTCCGGCTCGAGTCGAGCGAGGGCGCCGTCACGACACTGCCGATCTTCCTGCTGGCGCGCTCGCCGGTTTCCAGCCTGAATGTAGCCCCGACCATCGAGGGGAGCGTTGTTGGCAATGTCGCCGACGGGGGCCCCGACCGCACCGAGGCGTTTGAGTTTACGCTCACGCTCGAGAACGTCGGCTCTTCGTCGACGGGCAATATCGGCATCTCGCTGGCGGACGGGACCAGCGAAGCGATACGCCTGGTGACCCCCAGCCGCCTGTCGGCCTTGCAAACGGGCAACGAGGCGGTGGTCACCATCGAGGTGGCCGCGGACCTGGTGGCCGACGGGCCGGAAGTGAACGGCCAGTTAAACATCAGCACCAGCCACCAACTGGTGACCGTCGCGCTCGACTTCGAGGTCCTCGCCAGGAACGCGGGCGGTTTGCGGCTGACGGTGGTTGACGAGTTTACCCAAGACCTTCCGGGTTCCGATCAGGTCGACCCCTCGACCACCGTCGCGGGAGCCGAGGTCGTCGTCCGCGACGCGGTTACCGGCGAGGTCGTCTTCGACGGGCTGTCCAACGCCAACGGCGTTGTCGACGTCGTCGAGGAGCGTTTCGAAGAACTCTCCCTGCGCCAGCAGTCGAGCGAGAACCCGCTGAACGGCGACAACCGCCTCCGGTCGGGTTTCTACACGATCACGATCGACTCGCCCCGGCACGCCCCGCTCACGGTGACGCGGTTCCTGCAGCCGACGCCCGAGAACTCGCCCACGGAGATCGAGGCGTTCATCTCGCGCGAGACCGTCCAGTACACGTTCGAGGTCGAGCAGGCCGAGGGCGACGAGACGGTAAACGTTGTCGTGACCTCGACGCTCGACACCACGGTGACCGCGGCCCAGGTGGTCGTGGCCAACCCGCTGATCGACATCGGCGGCCTGGAGGTTGGGGAGTCGATCTCGACGACGTTCCAGGTCAGCAACGCCGGCACGCTCCCGGCCGACAGCCTGCAGCTGGTCTTTGAGGACCACCCGTTCTACGAAGTCACGCCGCTTATCGCCGAGGTGCCGCTGCTGCTCCCGGGCGGTGAAGTGCTGCTGCCGGTCACGATCACAAAGACAGGCGACCCCCAGCCGGGCGACGTCAGCCCGCGTGACATCGACGGCACGCTCTTCTACTCCTACACGAGCCGTGGCCAGCGGGTGACGAAGTCGGCGCCCCTGTGGGCCTACAACGCGGACACGCCCGAGGCGTCGACGCAGCCCGCCCCCACGCCGTCGCTTCTGCCGCTGCCGGAGCAGCCCGATTTCGACCCGGGCGACATCCTCGAAGAAGAGGAGCAGGCCGGCTTCGGCGGCTTCGGCGCCAGCGAGCAAACCACGATCGGTACCGAGGGCGTCGTGCCCGACCCGATCCGCGTCGACACGCTCCCCGATCGCGTGACCGCGACCGCGGCGATCGAGATCGACCGCTCTACGGTGACAACGCTCGACTTCTTCCGGGCCACGCTGGAGCTCAACAACACCACGGCGAACCCGCTCGAAGACATCGACATCGACATCGTCGTCCTCGACGAACAAGACAACGACGTGACCGACCTCTTCGTTGTAACGCTGTTGCCGCTGAACAACCTCACGACCACCAGCCCGACGACGGTCACCGACGCGGAACTGAACGCCGGGGCGGTAGGGTCGGCCCAGTGGCGGATCGAGCCGCTCCCCGCGGCCGGCGGGACCGGCCCCACGTCGTACTTCGTTGGGGGCACACTCTCATTCGATGAGGTGGTGGGGGGCGTCGCGGACCCGGTCGACATCGCACTCAGCCCGGTCGAGATCACCGTCGAGCCCCTGCCCGAGCTGACGCTCAGCTACTTCCTGCAGACCGACGTCCTGGGTGACGACCCGCTGACGATCGGCGAGGTCGAGCCGTCGTCGCCCTTCTCGCTCGGCCTTGTCGCGGAGAACCTCGGCGCCGGCGCCGCCCGCGACCTGTCGATCGTCGCCGCGGTGCCCCAGGTGGTGGAGAACTCCACCGGCCAGTTGCTCGACATCCAGGAGGTGTCGGCGACGCTCTACCTCGATGCCGACGGGGACGGCGACCTCGACGCGCAGTCGTTGCCGGCTTCTCGAACGGTCGGCATCGGCGACCTCGCCGCGGGGCAGAAGGCGATCGTTGTCTGGGAGTTTACCTCGTCGCTGCAGGGGCAGTTCATCGACTACGACGTCACGGTCAACTTTACGGACGCGACGGGCGTCGACCGCTTCGCCACGTTCGTCTCGGACACAAACGTCAGCGGCCTGGTCGACGTCGTCCAGTCGGACCGCCCGGGCGACGCCGCCGCGCCCTACTTCGTCTTCGCCGCCGGCGGCGCCCGACTGCCCGACTCGGTGGCGCTGAGCGACGGCGGCGTCGAGCCGGTCAACTTCGTCGACGCGGCGACCGCGACGCCCGCGTCCGCCGACAACACGGTCTACACGATCGAGGCTACCGTCACGCCGGGCTTCAACTTCCTCCGCTTTGCCGACCCGTCCGGCGGCGCCGAGTCGGCCCGACGGCTGGTGTCGGTCGTCCGGACGAGCGACGGGAGCGTCGTGCCCGCCGATAACTTCTACCAGACCGACCGCACGTTCACGCTGCCAGGCTTCCCGCCGACGCAGGAAGCGCTGGTCAACCTGTTCGACCACAACCCGCCGAGCGACGGGCTCTACACGCTCACCTTTGAACGGATCGACACGACCTCGCCCGAAGTGCTGTCGGTCGACTTCGGGGCGCCGGAGTTCATTGACAGCGTCGATTCGTTCATCGTCTCGTTCTCCGAGCCGATCAACCTCGAGACGTTCGACCCGCGTGACATCGCTCTGTTCCTCGAAGACCAACCGATCGCCACACCCGTGCAGCTGACGATCACGCCAACCGGCCCGAGTCAGTACGAGGTGAGCGGGTTCGCGGGCGTGACCTCAAAGGGCGGGAACTTCGAGGTATCGGTCTTTGGTGAGGGGATCGAAGACTCGGCGGGCAACGCCGGCTTTGGGCAAGCCCCGACCAGCTTCTTCGTCGACCCCGTGCCGGCGGTGGTCAACGCCCCCGTCTCGGTGCAGGGCGGTTTGTCGCAGCGGTCGTATGTCGACACGTTCTCGATCAGCTTCGACAGCCGGATGGATTTCGCCCCGCTGATCGCCAGCGGCCAGATCACGAGCGTCGTGACGCTCACCAACCTCGGAGTCGACACGACCGCAGACGCCGACTCAGAAGTGCCCCTGTCCGCTTCGCAGTTCTCGTACGCTTTCAACCCCTCGACGGGCCAGTCGATCCTGACGTGGACGCTCGACAGCGCCGGGCAAACGTCGCTCGCCAACGGGCTCTACACGCTCACGATCAACGGCGACGGGGTCAACGACTTCACCGGCCTGATGCTCGACGGCGACGGCGATGGCGTGGCCGGCGGGGCCTTCGAGTCTACCTTCCACCGGCTTGAGGGCGACGTCGACGGCAACCGGGTGGTGGACGGCCTCGACCTGGACCAGATCAATGCGGCACTCGGTTCACGGTCGGGGCAGACGCGTTTCGACGCGGATGCGGACCTCGATCGGGACGGGCGGATCACCGTCCGCGACCGCATTATTCCTGTTCGGGCGATCTCAAGCGGCGACAGCGCGATTGTCGACGCGGTAGCGCCGGCGGCCGTCGCGGTCTTCTTGCCGGGCGACTACAACCTCAGCGGCGCCGTCGAGGCCGCCGACTACACCATCTGGCGTAACAACCTTGGCATGACCGGCGCGACCCCGGCCGATGGCGACGGTGACGGCGATGGCGACGTTGACGCCAACGACTACCTCGTTTGGCGAGGACACTTTGGCGAAGACTTCGGCAGCTTCCTGGCGGGCCTGGCCCCGCCGGCGCTTGTGTCTTCGGTGCAAGGGTCGTCGGCGCAGGCCGAATCAGTGCCGGCCACGTCGGCGCCGGCAGCCGGTCCCGCCCCGACGGCGGCCGTGGAAGCGACCGATGCCGCGTTCGAGGCGCCCGCCGACCAAGTGCCGGGCGGCGCCAGCCTGCCCGCGTTCGCCTTCGGTCCCACAGCCCCGCCCGCAGCGAGCAGCTCGCTGCCGGGGGCCGGCCCCACGCCTGCGTCGAGCGGGTCTCGCCTGCTGTTGTTCGAGACGGCCAGCACCCTCGTTGAAGAGCCCGAACCGGTTGAGGTCGAGGAGGTGGTCAGCGGCGCCGGCCTTTCTGACAGCAAGGACACAAAGGGCAAAGATGAAGTCGACGCGGCGTTTGAGTCCCTGGAGAGCCTATTCCCATGAGCCGTCGCCGGCGTGCTCGGACGACAACAAGCAGGTCACTATCGAACACGCCGCGGCTTGATGTGCTAAGCCGCGGCGGAAGGGGTTCCGGAGCCGGCTCGTCCGCAGGCCACCCGCGCTTGAACGCCTTCGCATGACACCACAGCAACACCCAACGATTATCAAGGACAACGCCTCCCAGCAGCGAGGCAGAGAACTAATGAGAAGCATCCTGAAAATTCTTGTTGTCCCGGCCCTCGCTGCCGCCATATCTGCTGGTCCGGCCGAGGCTGCGCCGATCTTGCTCAGCGGGCTTGGGAGCCAATACACGCCGGGTGAGCCGCAAACGGTTAACGTAACGCTCCCGGCGATCGCCGATTTAGGGTCGTACAACGTCGACCTCGTCTTGACGAGCGACACCGGCGTCGCGGGGACGGACTTTTTCTTCGACGCAGCCGCGACTGGGCCCGCGGCGGGCAACTACGTTTTCCCGTCGTCGGCAAACTTCTTCGACGCTGCAAACCTCGACGCGGCGCGTACTCAGCGGCTAACGCTGACCGACTTTGACTTCTCGGGGGTCGATGTCATTCCGGGTGTGAACGATCAGGTAGCGACGGTCACGATCAACACCCGGCCAGGCTTCTTCGGGACGCTCTCCTTGTCGGTCGACTCCGCGGGGTTGATACTCGACACGCCGGATGCCTCGCCGACGCCGGTCGCGTCGTTCTCGGCGGTCCAGTCGGCGACCGGCCAGCAGGCGTCCGCGTCGACGGTCGCGATCCCGGAACCGGCGAGCGTGGCGGTGCTAGCGCTGCTGCCCGTGCTAATCCCCCTCCTCCGCCGGCGGCTGGTTGGCGCCGACTGAGGCCGCTCACGGATTCGGCTGTCGAGCCGGGCCGCGCTGGGCTCGCCGTGGCGCAGGACTCGGACGCCGAACTCGACCCGCGTGGCGGGGTCCGCTAGGTTGCGGGCATGTCAACGCAACGCCGCACACGGCGATTACTTCAGCTGCGATTCTTCATCGTCGGTTTCCTACTGCCGACCTTGCTCAGGCCCGCGGCGGCGCTTGCCGAGCCGCCGCGTGGCGTCGATACCGTCGTTGTCTGCCCCGACGCTTGGCGGCCCGACCTGTTGGCTTGGGTCGCCCACCGTGAAGGGCAGGGCCGGCGGGTCACGGTCATCCCACCGAAGCCGACGGCTGAGGAGACGCTCGGAGCGATCCGTGCGGCGTTCGATGCACCGGCGGTCAGCGACTCCGCCGCGGTCGCGGCGCTCAGCGTCACGACGCCGAAGCGGTGGGTACTGCTCATCGGGGACGCGGGCGTCGAAGGGTCACGCGCGCCGCCGGGGACGACGCCGACCTGGTTCACCGACGGGGTCATCAACCCGCGGTGGGGCTCCGAGCCGACGATCGCCACGGACCTGCCCTACGCGGACACCGACGGCGACGGCCGGGCGGACGCGGCGGTCGGGCGGATCGCGTGTGACTCGGCCGGCGAGCTGCGGCGGTACACGGGCCGCGTGATTCGGTACGAGTCGACCAGGGCGGGGCGACTCGACGGTCGGCTGCTGCGGCTGGTTGCTTCGCCGGGTCGGTTCTCGCCTTGGCTCGACCGCGTTATCGAGGCGACCGCCGCCCGCATCCTTGCGGACCTGACGCCCCCGGACTGCGACCTGCACCTGACGTACGCCGATTGGCGGAGCCCCTACTGCCCCTACCCGCCGAGTATGCCGGACGCGGTGGCCGCCGGGCTGCAGCAGCCGGCGCTGGCTTGGGTTTACCTCGGGCACGGCCAGCGTGGTTCGCTCGACCTGCTGCGGACGCCCCTCGGGCACGCGCGGCTGCTCGATCGCGATCTGGTGCACAAACTCCAAGGGGGCCGGTTCCCGCCGGTGGCGGCGATCGTCGCTTGCTACGCCGGCGCGTTTGATGGCGGCGACGACTGCTTGGCCGAAGCAATGCTCAAGCAGCCGGGCGGTCCGCTGGCGGTCGTCGCCGGAAGCCGTGTGACGATGCCGTACGGCAACAGCGCGCTGGGGCTGGAGCTGCTAGGCGGGTTTTTTGCCGGTCGCGAAGAGACGCTCGGCGGGCTTGTGGCCGCCGCGAAGCGGGCGTCGCTCACCACGCCGCCCGGAACGGCTGACACGGATGACCGCTCCGCCGGCGGGCTGAGGAGAGCGGTGGAGGCGGTCGCCGCAGGGTTCACGCCCGGCGAGGAGGGCCGCCGCCTTGAGCGGGTTGAGCACGCGCAGATGTACAACCTGCTGGGCGACCCGCTCCTGCGGGTCCGGCGCCCGCTGGCGGCGCCGGTCTCGGTGCGGCTCCTCGCGGACCGTCCGCGGACGGTCGTGGTGACTTGCGAAAGCCCCTTCGCGGGCGAGTGCCGGCTGCGGCTCAAACGCCGCGGGCCCCCCGCCCCGCCCGGCGCCGCGACGCGAGATGAGTTCCGCCTGAACGACGCGGCACGCGCCGAGTACGACGCGTCTTACGCGGCGGCCAACGCTCCGCCCGCCGCCGATGAGAAGCGGTTCGGCGTCGCCGCCGGCGCCTTTACGAGCGAACTCGCGATGCCCGCTAACGGCGATGCCGGGGCGTTGGCCGCCGACGCTGGGGGATGGCTTGTCGTCGCGCACATCGCCGGCGAAGAGGGGCTAGCCATTGGCTACGCCGAGGTCGACGCGCCGCTGTCGTCGCAACGCGAACCTCGCTAACGCCGTGGCTGCTGGTGTCACTCGGCGTTGACCACCTCCTCGCCCTCGTGGGTGGAGAGCGCTCGCCAACCGCCGCGGTTGATGTCGTTGCTGACAAAGTGAACGGACCCGTCAAGCCGCGAAGCGTTGACGCCGCCCGGGTGGTAGCTGCGGGCGGTTATCGCCGCGTAGCTCGGCTGGGTGGCGCTGTTGCCTTCCTTCTGTGTGTTCACGTTAATGTCGTAGGTCACGCCGTCTTGTTCGAAGGGGACGCGCGTGTTGGGCGTGAACACCGCCGTAAAGCCGCTGTGGTGAACCCGGCCGTCGGGCCATTCGGTGTGGCCCGTGTTGCTGTTGGTCTCGACCCCCAGTTTCAGGTCGCCCGCCATCGGGAGGTCGGACGGCTCGTCGGGGATCGCCGGGCCGGGGTCGGCCGTGTTGCGGATGTAGGACGTGAACGCCTTGACCTCGGCGAAGGCGAGCGTCTTGCTCAACCCGTCGGTCACCTGGGCGGGGCGTAGCCGCGAGTTGACGTAGAAGACGCCGTCGCCTTGGTTCGAGAAGTCGGCCGGGTCGTGAACGAGCCACCGGCCGAAGTTCCCCCCGTAGGTGTGGGGGTAGACGAACGCCTCGCCGTTCTTGATCCGTACGGTGTCATTCACTTCGCTCGGGCAGACATAGACGGGGACCCGGAGGGTCGGCACGCCGCTTGCGCGGTTGACGGCGTCGTCCCACGGCAGGTCGAAGCGGATCTGCTCGAACGCGGCGCCCTCTTCGAGGAACGGCAGCAGCCGCGCCTGGATCGACCACGAGCCGTTGTTGGTCGAGAGCGTCTCGCCCGGGTCGAGTTGGAAACTGGCGGGGTAGTGGCCGGCGATGCCTTCGTGGTTGGCCAGCGCCAGCGTAATCTGCTTGAGGTTGTTAACGCAGGCGTTCCGACGCGCCGCCTCGCGGGCCGACTGCACCGCGGGCAGCAGCAGCGCGACCAGGATGCCGATGATCGCCATGACCACCAACAGTTCGACGAGTGTAAAGGCGACGGTGGCAGCGGGGCGGTCCGACGGATCACGGGGCAGCGGGATTTCATTGAGTTGTTCAAGCGGGAGGGCGATGCGGAGGGCGTACGCAAGGGGTGGGGGGCGACCCGGCGTCCACGGTCGCCCTTGCAACCTACCGGTTCGCGCACGCAGCCGAAACAATCGCCTGGGCGTGCCGATCCGTCCTAGCCGGCGAGCCCCTGCCTGTCGATGTTCGGCACTCGCCGCCGCGGCGGGACGCTGTTAAGTCGGCGGCGCGGCGGTCAGAAAGCCTTACCCGCCGGCCGATTCGCCGGGCGCCGGCTGCGACGCCGGTGGGTCGGCACGCACCTCGGCGTTGGTGCCGGGGACGAGCATCGGGCTTGGAGAATTCTCTTCGATGATCTCGGCGAGCTTGTCGGCGTCGATCACCTCGTGCTCGAGCAGCGACTGCGTGATCGCCTCGAGCGCGGGCTTCCTGGCTTCGAGGATCGCCCGAGAGCGTTCGATCCCTTCGTCGATGATGCGCTTGACCTCCTGGTCGATCTCGCGGGCGGTCTGCTCGCTGTGGTGACGCAGGCTGGGGCCCTCGGCGCCGGCGAGGAACGCGCTCCTGCCCGACTCGCGGTAGTTGACCCGGCCCAGGCGGCTCATGCCGTAGTCGGTCACCATGCTGCGGGCGGTCTCGGTCGCCCGCTCCAGGTCGTTGCTGGCGCCGGTGCCGACGTCGCTGAAGATCAGCTCCTCGGCCAGCGTGCCGCCGAGCATCACCTGGATGCGGCTCTCGAGCTGGCTGCGGGTCTGCATGAAGCTGTCGTGCTCGGGCCGGTAGCTGACGTACCCCAGCGCGCTGAGCCCGCGCGGGATGATCGAGACCTTGTGCACCGGGTCGGTGTTGGGCAGCGAGTAAGAGACGAGCGCGTGCCCCGCCTCGTGGTAGGCGAGGCGTAGCTTCTCGTCGTCCTGGATGATGCGGCTCTTCTTCTCCAGGCCGATGCTGGCCCGCTCGACCGCCTCGTAGAACTCTTCCATGCCGACCACCTCGTGGCCGTTGCGCGCGGCGAGCAGCGCCGCCTCGTTGACCATGTTCGCCAGGTCGGCGCCGACGAAGCCGCTGGTGATCGCC
Organism: Planctomycetota bacterium; assembly: GCA_039188275.1. GTDB lineage: Bacteria > Planctomycetota > Planctomycetia > Pirellulales > Lacipirellulaceae > JBCCQL01. The sequence goes on along the minus strand of JBCCZD010000016.1, from coordinate 13,147 downwards.
GCGAGCCGCTTGACGTCGACATCGGCGTCGACCTTGATGTTCTGCAGGTGGACGTCGATGATCTCCTCTCGGCCCGACACGTCGGGGCGGTCGACCAGCACGTGGCGGTCGAACCGCCCGGGGCGGAGCAGGGCGGGGTCGAGCGTCTCGGGGCGGTTGGTCGCGCCCATGACGATCACGCCGCTGTTGGTGCCGAAGCCGTCCATCTCGACCAGCAGGGCGTTGAGCGTCTGCTCGCGCTCGTCGTGCCCGCCGACGTTGCCACCGCCACGCGTCTTTCCGAGCGCGTCGAGTTCGTCGATGAAGATGATGCAGGGCGCCCGCTGCTCGGCTTGTTGGAACATGTCGCGGACCCGCGCGGCGCCGACGCCGACGAACATCTCGACGAAGTCCGAACCGCTCAGCGAGTAGAACGGCACGCCCGCCTCGCCGGCGACCGCCTTGCCGAGCAGCGTTTTGCCGGTGCCGGGGGGGCCGACCAGCAGCACGCCCTTGGGGATCCTGCCGCCGAGCCGTTGGTAGCGTTCCGGTTCGCGGAGGAAGTCGACGACCTCGCGCAGCTCATCGACCGCCTCCTCGATTCCCGCGACGTCGTCGAACGTCACTTCGAGGTCTTCTTGCGCGTAGAGTTTCCCCCGGCTACGCCCGAACGCCATCGGCGAGCCGGCGCCCCCCATCCGGCGGAACATGAAGATGATGAGCAGCAGCCCGACGATCAGCACGATCAGGACCGGGATGTACTGCATCAGCGGGTGCGGCTCGCCCTGGTTGCGGTAGGGGATGCCCCGCTCCGAGAGCAGCTTGGGGAACTCTTGATCATTGGGGTCGCGGGCCGCGCTGATGCTTACGACTTCGGGCTCGGCTGGCGCCGCATCTTCGCCCGTGGACGAGGCGTCTTCCGCCAGGACGGTCTTGTCGACTTCTGCCGAGACCCGTCGCGGACCGACCACCACCTTGCGGAGCCTCGCCAGCCGGATCTTCTTCGGCGGCTGTGACGTCCGGTCGACGATCTCGATCGCGTTGAGCGCCTGCTCGTCGTTGGCGTCGCTGGCCCGAACCAGGCTTTCCAGGTCGGACCAATCGATGTCGGTCGTTGAGCGGCCGCTGAAGATCGAAACCACCAACAGCAGCAGGACCGCCAAACCAATCAGGTACAAGAAGAAGCTGCCGCTCTGAGGCTGCGGCTTGCGGTCGCTCCCGCCGTCCTTCCCGCTCTTGGGTTCAGAATCCATCTCAACGGCGCCTCTCGGGGTGGGCTCGGGTGGGGGCGGCTAGCGGCGGGCTTGTGCGTGGGCGTTGCTTTTACGCGACGCGGCGGCCGCCCTCTTTCAACGCAGCGAGCCCCGTCGGGGTTCGCTCGCTTACTGATTGCTTAGGCGGCGGTCGCCGTTCCGACAGCCCGGGCCTGCGGATCAAGGCCCGCTTGGCGGTTGCGTTGAAGTTGCCTTGCTGGCAATCTACGCGGCCCATAGAATACCGCAACTCCATGCAAATTACCTGCTGGCTTCATGTTAACGCCGCCTAAGGCCGGACCGTTCGGTCGATCCGAGTGGTTCTCCTACTCGGCCCGTGCCAGCAGCGACAAAACCGCTCCGACCGCTCCCTCCGGCAAACCACGGTGGCCGGCCCCTACGGCACGCCGTCAAAATCGGCCCGCCCGATCCAAGCCGCCGCTGCCCGCCCGGCCTCGATCAGCCTCGCCGCCTCGGCCGATGCGACCGAGCAACGAAGCCCAGCCACTTCTGCCTAGCCGCTCATGGACACGCCGAAGCCGCCCGCGCCGAACCGCCACGCCGCCGCGGGCAACGCTGCCCCGCGGGATGCGAAGCGCGTCGCCGTGCTCGGCTCGACGGGCAGCGTCGGCCGCAACACCCTGAAAGTGATCGCGGCGAGCCGGGGCAGGCTGTCGGCGGTGGTTCTTTCGGGGCACACGAGTCTCGATCGCCTCGTCCAGCAAGCCGGCGAAGTGCGTCCCGCCGTGGTAGTCGCCACGGACGAGGAGGCCGCCGTCCAGCGGGGCTTCGAGGACCTCCCGGCCGGGGTCCGAGTCGAGGTCGGACAAGCGGCATTGGAAGCGGCGGTCGCCTCGGACAGCGTGGACGTCGTTGTCGCGGCGATTGTCGGCAGCGCCGGCCTCCGCAGCACTTGGGCCGCGCTGGCAGCGGGCAAGACCGTCGCGCTCGCCAATAAAGAGACCCTCGTGGTCGCCGGGCCGCTGGTCGGGCCGCTGGTCAAGCAGACCGGCGCGAAGCTGCTGCCGGTCGACAGCGAGCACAGCGCCATCTTTCAGGCCTTGCAATCGGGCGGCCCCGAAGAGGTTGGCCGGTTGGTGCTGACCGCCAGCGGAGGCCCGTTCCGGACCTGGCCCGCCGATGACCTGAAGCAGGCCACGGTGCACGACGCCCTGTCGCACCCGACGTGGGACATGGGTCCGAAGATCACCGTCGACTCCGCGACCATGATGAACAAGGCGCTCGAGATCATCGAGGCCCGTTGGCTGTTCGACGTGCCGGCCGATCAGATCGAGGTCGTGCTGCACCCGCAATCGATTGTCCATTCGATGGTCGAGTTCGTGGACGGTTCGGTAGTCGCCCAGCTCAGCCCGCCCGACATGAAGCTGCCGATCCAGTACGCGCTCGACTACCCCAATCGTTGGGTGGGCGTGTCAGAGCGGTTTGATTGGTCACGCGGCATGCAGCTCGAGTTCTTGCCACCCGACCCCGACCGCTTCCCGGCGATCGGCCTCGGGTTCGAGTGCGCGCGGGCGGGCGGATCGTCCGGCGCGGTGCTCAACGCCGCGAACGAAGCCGCCGTGGCCGCGTTCCTCGACGGCGACCTACACTTCACCGAGATCGTGCCCGCGTGCCGGAGCGTTCTCGAGTCCCATCATTTCGACGCCCAGCCAACACTCGAAGGGCTCATGAAGCTCGACCGCTGGGCCCGCAAGGAGATTGGTTCGTGGGTATGTGCTTAATGGCCGCGTCGTCGCTGGCGGACTTTGGCGGGAACGTCCTCTCCGCACTGACCGCCGCGGCGGGGCTCGGCTTTGTCATCTTTGTCCACGAGCTTGGGCACTTCGCCGTCGCCCGGATGTGCGGCGTGAAGTGCGAGAAGTTCATGGTCGGCTTCGACTTCTGGGGGCTGAAGCTCAGCCGCCGGTGGGGCGAGACCGAGTACGGCATCGGCGTCTTCCCGCTAGGCGGCTACGTTAAGATGCTCGGCCAGGACGACGACCCCTCCAAGGCGGCCGAGCAGCTCGAGGCTTCGCGGGTTGAAGAGGGTTCGGAGTACGGCAAAGAGGTCATCGGCCCCGACGGTCAGAAGCGGCTTGTCGACCGCCGGAGCTATCAGGCCAAGGCGGTGTGGCAGCGGATGGCCATCATCTCGGCCGGCGTCGTGATGAACATGATCTTCGCGTTCATCTTCGCCTTTCTCGCGTTCGGACTCGGCGTGAAGTACCTGCCGTGCGTGATTAGCCAGACATCGCCCGGCGCCCCCGCTTGGCAAGCGGGCCTGGAGGCGGGCGACGAGCTGGTGCAGATCGGCGACCGCCGAGACCCAAGCTTTAAGCACCTCAGTTCGTACGTCACGCTGGGCGACATGCAAACAGGCGTCGCCTTCCGCGTCCGCCGCCGCGGCGCCGGCTCGGAGGAGGAACGCGTCCTCAAGCCGAAGAAGCTCGACGGCTTGGCGAAGATCGGCGTCGCGCCGCCGCGATCGAACCGCTTCTTCGACGACAAGAAAGGGTTGGCGGCCCTCGCCGAGAAGTGGGGCCTGCCCGATGTGCGGGCCGATGATGAGGTCGTCGCGATCGGCGGCACGGCGGTCGACTCGTACGCAGGCATCATCGCGGCGCTGGTCGCCCAGCCTACCGGCGACATCGACGTCACCGTGCTCCGGAAGACACCCGCCGAGCAGCCGTCCGCCGGCGCCGGCGACGCACCCGAGCAACGGACCGAAGTAACCCTGTCGTTTGCCGACCGCCGCGCGCGAACGCTTGGCCTGACCATGGCGATGGGCCCGATCGTGGCGATCCAGCAAGGCTCACCCGCCGAAGCGGCCGGGTTGAAGCCAGGCGACCAGATCGTGGCGATCGACGGCGAATCGGTCGCGCTGGCCGGCGCCAACGGACTCGACCCGGAGACCCTCGGCGAGCGGCTCGCGGTGTCCCGGGGCGTTATCGAGCTCACCATCGTTCCGGAGGGCGAAGACCCGGCGGACACGTCGATCATCATGGTCACACCCCGGCCGGTAAGCTGGGTCGAAACGCCCGGCAGCGGCCGAGCGCCCATGCCGCTGCCCGCTCTAGGGCTCTGCTACCGCATCGAGCCCACCGTCGCCGGCGTCGTGCCGGGGAGCCCGGCCGACGAGGCGGGGATCAAGCCGGGCGACCAACTCGCCTCGGTGACGTTCATCAATCCACCGGTCGGCGACAACCCCGGAAAGGCTGGGAAGCCGGCCACGATTGGCGGCAAGAAGGGCGTCCACATACCGGCGACGCTCGACACGGTCAAGCGGCTACGCGAAGGGGCTCAGGTCGAACTCAAGATCAAGCGGGCAGACGAGGTCCTCACCAAGAAGCTCACGCCCGCGGTCTCCGAGGAGAGCTACCTCGCGGAACGCGAACTGGCCGGGCTGCTCGGCCCGATCCTCCGCGAGCGGGTCGTGACGTCCGTCTCCGAGCAAGCGGCCTACGCCGCCGATGAGACTTGGTTCTCGCTCACCACCGTGGTTCGGTTCGTCCAGAAGCTCTTCTCGCAACAGGTTGCGGTGGACAAGCTGGGCGGGCCGATTACCATCCTGCGGGGGTCGTTCTTGACGGCCTCGGTTAGCACCTCGGAGTTCCTGCTTTTCCTCACCATGCTCAGCGCAAACCTGGCGGTGCTGAACTTCTTGCCGATTCCGGTCCTCGATGGTGGCCACATGGTCTTCCTCGCTTGGGAAGGGATCACCGGAAAGCCGGCTAACGAGCGGCTCGCGATCGCGCTGCAGTTGGTCGGCGTGGCGATGCTGCTCTCGCTGATGCTGTTCGTCACGTACAACGACATCGCGAGGCTTGTGACCGGCGGCTGAACAGCCCAGCAGATGTTGCTGCCCGGCCGGCGTTAGCGTTGCCGGACGTCGTAGCACACCAAGCGGTCTTCGCCTCGGACGTACAGCAGGCCAGCGGACAGGACCGGCGCCACCCACGCGTCGCCGCGGAGCAGCCGGCGGCCGCGGTCGTCGACGGGGCGGTGCTCGGACACCGGGTCGTACTTGTCCGGCGACGGCCTCAGCAGCCGCAGGATGCCGTCTTCCGTGAGGCAAACCAGCCGGCCGTCGGCGTACAGCAGCGAAGCCCGCGCTAGGCCGGGTTCGGACCACTTGACCTCGCCCGTCTGGAAGTCGACGCACCGCAGCTCCGCGGACCCCGAGTGCCGGCCGCTGCTGCCGTAGAGGTAGCCCTCGTGCAGGATCGGCGTGTTCCAGTGCAGTTGCATCGCCTTGTCGCGGCGCCGCTGGCGGTCCGCCCACAGCAGCTTGTGCCCGCCGGGGCCGAACTCCAGCGTGGCGCCGCCCACCTCGTAGGTCTCGGAGAGGAACAGCCGGTTGACGGCGGCCACGGGCGTCGAGGCGTTCACGCTCTCGAGCTTCGCCGAGCGGTACGGGAGCTGGAAGTCGACCTCGCCGCTGCTCGGGTTGAGCGACACGAGTCCGCCCCGCGCGAAAACGAAGCACCAAGGCCGGCCGCCCTGCTCGACGACCACGGGGCTGGCGTAGCTGGCCAGTTCGTCGGTCGTTTGCCAGCGGACCTTGCCGGTTAGCTTGTCGAAGGCGACCACCCCCGAACCGGCGCCTTGCACGTTGCCGCGGGCCGCGTAGACGTCGCTGGGGCCGCCGGGCGGGCTGCCGCCGACGTTCACGATCAACAGCCCCTGCCAAACGACCGGCGTAGAGCCGACGCCGAAGAAATTCTTCACGACGTGGAACCGCCGCGACGTGTCGAGCCGCCAGACTTCTTCGCCGTCTGCTAGGCCGACGCAGCGCAGCAGCCCTTCGGCTCCGTGCGTGTAGACGCGGTTGCCGTCGATGACCGGTGAGCAGCGCGGGCCGTCGTTGTAGCCGAGCATGTCGGTGTAGGCGGTTGGGTGCTCGGAGCGCCACAGCTCGTCGCCGGTCCGGGCGTCGCGGCAGGTGAGCCTGGTCGCGTCGCCGAACCGGCCGTACTCGACGAGCTTGCCGCTCGCCACCGCCGGCGCCGTATAGCCGGTCCCGAGTGGGCACTGCCAGACGAGGGGGGGCCCCGCTTCGGGCCACGCCTGTAGGAGGCCGGTCTCCGCCGACTTGCCGTTCCGTTGCGGCCCGAGGAACCCGGGCCAGTCGGCGGCGGCGGCCCACGGGCCAACGAGTGAACCCATCGCCAGGGCAAAGGCGGCCGACCGGGCGCTTGCGTTAGTCTTCATCTAGCTCCTCGATGGTCTTCGGCCAGTCGTCCTTCAACAGCCGCGATAGTGAGCGGTCCGCCAGCAGTTTGCCGCCGGTTTGGCAGCCGGGGCAGTAGTTGGTTTCGTTGCTTGCGTAGCGTATCCGCTGCACCCGGACGCCGCACGCCGGGCAGGGCTCGCCGAACTTGCCGTGCACAGCCATCTCTGGCCGGAAGGCGGTTACCTTCTCCGGGAAGCGGTCGCCGGTCTGTTCCCGCAGGCGGTTGGTCCACACGGTGAGCGTGTCAACGCAGGCCCGGTACAGCCGGTCGACCTCGTCGCCGTCGAGCCGGCTCGTCCACTTGATTGGCGACAAGCCAGCGGCGTGCAGCACTTCGTCACTGAACGCGTTGCCGATGCCGTCGAACAGGCGGGGGTCGGTGAGCGAGCGCTTGAGCGTGTGGTTCTCCGAGGCGAGCCGCTCGGCGAATGCGTCGCGGCCAACGGTCAGCACGTCAAGCCCGCCGCGGTCGAACGCGGCAAGGTCGTCGCCCGCCGGCACGACGTGGATCGATGCCCGCTTCTTGGGGCTCGCCTCGGTGAGCATGACGGTGATCTCGATGCCGGTATCGCCGGCAGCGTCGCCGCCGGGCTCGCCGCTGCCGGCGAAGTGGAACGCCGCGAGGTCGGTCTTGCTGTTCGGCCGGGCGCCCGGCCTACGCATGTGGAACCTGCCGGCGATCATCAAGTGGAAGACGACCGTCGGCCCCGCTCGAAACCGCCAGACGATCCGCTTGCCGACCCGGCTCACGCCGGCGAGCGTTTGGCGTTGGCAGTCGAGCAGGTCGGGGTCGAAGGTGCGCACGACGAAGGGACTCTTCAGGTCGATCCGCTCGAGCGTCTTCCCGGCGAGCCGTCGCTCGAGTGCTTCGCAGTAGACGACGACGTCCGGCAGCTCGGGCATGCCGCGGTGGAGGTGGTTCGGGCTTGAGGGTGGGGACGGCGCGGGTGGGCTTGGGCCGGTTCTACCGGCTGGGGGGCGTGGCTCGCAACGCTTGCAGCGGCCACGCCGGCGGCGCCGATGCCACGGGATGACGCGATTGTACCCGCTCCGCCGCTGATTCGCCCGACCGGTTCGCCGCCCCCGAAGTCGCCCCACCAGCCGCTGCCATGCCTGTACCGACCCCCGCCAACCGCCGCCGGCTACTCGCCTCGCTGTTGGCGGTGCTGTTCGCGTGCGTCGGCTGCTTCACGACGCGGCCGGCGAAGGTCTGCATGCAGGGCGACATCACCGCCGGCGGGACGATCAAGACGGTTATCGCTACGGACAACAACGCGCCGCCGGTCCGCGCCCGGGCCCTGCCCCGCCAGCCGAAGTGCGTGCCGAAGATCGCCCTGATCGACGTCGACGGCCTGCTGATCAACCGCAACCTGTCCGGCTCGGGCTCGATGGGCGAGAACCCGGTCGCCCTGTTCCGCGAGAAGCTCGAAGCGGCCGCGGACGACCCGAACCTCTGCGCCGTCGTGCTGAGGATCAACAGCCCGGGCGGCGGAGTGACCGCGTCGGACATCATGCGGCGTGACCTCGAGCAATTCCGCCAGACGACAGGCAAGCCGGTGGTCGCCTGCCTGATGGACCTCGGCGCCGGCGGCGCCTACTACTTGGCCACGGCAAGCGACACCATCGTCGCCCACCCCACCACGCTGACGGGCGGCTACGGCGTCATCCTCAACCTGTACGACCTGTTCGAGGCGATGGAGGCCCAGAGCGTCACGGCGGAAACCATCCGCTCCGGCAGGAAGGTCGACATCGGCAGCCCCACCCGACCGATGGAACGGGACGAGCGGGCGATCCTCGAGCAGATCGCGCGCCAATACCACGAGCGGATGCGGGCCACGATCCTCTCGGCCCGGCCCGGCGTACGCGTGCAGTTGACGCAAGACGGCGCCGAGGAGCTCGCGCCGCCGGGAGCTGTCGGTCAGGGCGGCGCTGGTGACGACCCCTACGCCGGCACCGTCTTTGACGGCCGGGTGCTGCTGGCGACCGAGGCCCAGTCGCGTGGGCTGATCGACCAGATCGGCTACCTCGACGACGCCATCCTCACCGCCCGGGGCTTGGCCGGGCTGCCGGCGAGCAAGACGGTCGTCTTCCGCCGCAGCAACGACCGGGCGTTAACCGCCTACGACATCACGCCCAACCTGCCGACGCCGGTCGTGTCGGTGCCGCTCAGCATCCCCGGCCCCGACCGCAGCCAGTTGCCGGTCTTCCTCTACCTCTGGCAGCCCGAGCCTTTGTACGAGCGAACCGGCGGCCTGTGATCGGCTGCCGGCATGGCCGCGGCGGGCGGGGCGCGGGCCGCCCTTCTGGCGGGCCGCGGCACCGGCTACGCTTAGCGCTCGGCTGACCTCTCTCTCGCGAACGCGACCGACACGACTCGATGCCCGACCCGCCCCCCGAACCGGCCCCCGGCGATACGCCGATCATCGAGGCACGCGACCTCCACAAGACCTACCCCAACGGCGACGTCACCGCCGTGGACGGCGTGTCGCTGTCGATCGACGCCGGGTCGTACGTGTCGATCATGGGCCCCAGCGGCAGCGGCAAGTCAACGCTGCTCAACCTGCTGGGCGGGCTCGACGAGCCGACGTCGGGCGAGGTCTACTTCCGCGGCAAGGCCTACTCGGCGTTCCCGTCGCTCGACGCGATCCGCTCCCGCCACCTGGGCTTCGTGTTCCAGTCGTTCCACCTGCTGCCGACGTTGAACGCGCTGGAGAACGTGCAGATCCCGATGTTCGAGTCGCCGCGCTCCGCCGGCCAGCGGGCCAAGCGGGCCGGCGAGCTGCTCGAGATCGTGAACCTGTCCCACCGCGCGGATCACCTGCCGCACCGTTTGAGCGTTGGTGAGCGGCAGCGGGTCGCGATCGCCCGCAGCCTGGCGAACGACCCCGAGGTGCTGATGGCGGACGAGCCGACCGGCAACCTCGACTCGAAGAACGGCGCCGAGGTGCTCGACCTGTTCGACCGCGTGCACCAGCAGCAGGGCGTGACGATCGTCGTCATCACGCACGGGGGCGAAGTCGCCGAGCGGGCCGAGCGGCTGCTGACCTACCGCGACGGCCGCGTCACGGGGGACCAAACCCGGTCCGATCGGGAGAAGGCGGCCAAGCTCAAGCCGTCGTGGCCCGAAATTACTTTCTGAATCCGGCAGAAAGCGGTTCGCACATTTCTTTCGAGCCCCGCAGGACCGCTGAGCAGCGCCAACGCCTCGCTGAGACGCCGTACCGAAACGACTTACGCCGCGCCACGCCGCCGCCCGGTTGATGGCTAGCGGACGGCGATTGTCACCCTACCAGCCGAAACGCAAAATCTCGACAACGCGTTTTGTGCCGCCGTTTTGGGCCAGCGCAAGAAATCCTTGGCCACCATCAGGAAGCCTCCTTCTGTCAAGTTCGATAGCGGGAAAACCACGGGATCTTCAAGCATCCATTCGGCGTCTTCGCTCGTGGCGAACCGCCATGCTGTTCTTTTGGTCCATCGCTGTTTTCCGTGGGTGAGGCCTCTGCTCTGCACCAACAACGGGGCTCGCGGGAGGGTGCTTTCCTTTCAATTCCAAGCGTTTGGTCCTCGCCCCTCCGCTTTTGCTATCGCCTCGGCCCGTCACCCCCAACTGCCGGTCGAGGCAATGGCGAAAGCGGTGCGGGCCGCTAGCGCTAGAAAACACTCCCCCTCCGCAGAGCCGGGCTGATGTGCGGTTTGCCGACCCACGGAGAACAGCGGTGGATCAGTTTTTATCGGCGTCTGATGTGGAAATCGTTGACAACCCCTACAGGCCGCAATAGCCTACCGGTACGCGAACAACCCACCCAGTGGCTGGGTTTCTAACGCGCCAACTGTCTACCCTGCACCATCGATCTACCCGGCGCCACTCAGGGCCGGTATTACTTGGGGAACGCTAATGCACCGGACACAAACGATTCTCCTCATGGGACTTGCGCCGATTTTCTGCGCATCGTCAGCCTCCGCGATCAACTGGAATGATGTGGCGGTAGGTACCGACTCCAACATCGCCGGGGGCTCGGTTTACACGCTCAAAGCTGCCGACCTCAGCACAGTTGCCCCCGCCGGCCAAAACCCAGCGACGGGCCTGGGCACGGTCGCCGATGTCGGGTTCCAAACCAATCGCACGCCGCTGCCGGTGAACACCCCGCCGGGCACCTTCCCGGGTGGCCCCAGCAAGGACCTCGAAACGGTCGTGTGGATCACCGAGGCGGGCGTCGCAACGAACGCAAACGCCAACCGCCCCGAGGATAAAGTCCTCCAGGTCAGCCCGACAGGCTTCACCGGCTCCGACCTCACCGTGCTCGGCGATGACACGGTCTTCCTAGGCGGTTCCGGTTCCGCGGAGGGGGAGATCCGCGACTCGGGTCTGCTGAACCCCGTGTCCGCCGCGGTCGGTGACGGTGTGGTCGACTCGGTTTGGCAAAAGCTGCCTTCGGACAACGTCGCCGTAGCGTACATCGACGGCGGCGTCGGCAAACTCGGCATCCGCGACGGCGACGGATCGACTGTCGGTGTCGACGCCACCCTGCCTGCCGTGCCGGTTGACGTCGACATCTGGCGCCAAAACCCGACGCTCGTCGTCGCCACCGGAACGAACACGCTGAGCGTCTACGATGGGCTCACGCTGTCGTTGCTGGATACCGAGATGCTGTCGTTGACCGGCGACCAAGAGATCGTTGCGATTTCCGTCCTCTCCGACCGCTCGGTCGCGGTAGCCTTGTACGACGCGATGACGGACATGAGCCAGATTCAGATCGTCGACGAGATGCTCGACCCCGTCTCGTCGAGCCCCATGTACGCGTACGAGATTACGGCGATGGACAACCAGAACGTGATCGACACGCTAATCGTCGGTAACGACGTCGGCGAGGTGCGGATGCTCGACTCGTCGAACTACAGCGAGCTCTTCCTCCGCTCGTTCGGCGACGGGAGCGGCGGCATCACGGCGATCACCGTCAACGCCCCGGAGCCCGCCGCCGCCGCGCTCGCCCTGCTGGCCCTCGCCGGCTGTGGCGCCTGCCGCCGCCGCGGCTGAAGCCCGGTCGCCCTAGACGATCCAACGCCGCCGCGGCTGATGCCGCGGCGGCGTTCTTTGTGGTCGCGCGGCGCCCGCTAGCCCGCCTGGCTCGGCTCCATCTGGCCCGTAGGCGTTCCGGATGCCAGTGGCAGCCGGCTGTCCGCCTCATCGATCACCGGCCCCAGCTCGTAGACGTTGCGGTAGCCGTATTCGTACAGGGTGATGAACGTCGGGATGTTCAGAGCGGCGCCGGCCCGTTTGGCTACCAGGGCTTCGCGCTGACTGCGGAAGTTGTTGTTGCAGTAGATCAGCACGCGTGTTGACTTCTTCGGGATGACGCGGGCGAGGCTCGTTTTGGTGATGTCGGAGAAGTTCAGGTGCACCGCGCCCGCGACGTGCACCTTGGCGTACGCCGCGGCGCTGCGTGTGTCGAGGATCAGCGTCCCCGGCTCGCGGGCCATCTTGAGGAAAGCCGCCTCGGTCACCCGCCGCGACTTGCGGTAGCGTTCGACCTCTTGGGCGGTTTGGAGAAAGCCGCTGTAGTCGATCCTCGGGTTCGAGATCGCCGGTGAAGCGGCCTGCCGCTGGGATTCCGGCTCCGCCGACACAGGCGTCGCTAGGGCGGCTAGCAGCAGGATCAGGGACGGCAAAGCGGATCGAACCGATTGCATGACAGACGCCTCGATAGGGGGGCGGACGGTATCGCTGACGCTCGGACGCACGACCCGCCCGGCCGGTTCCCTGAAGAGGCACGCAATCCAGGAACGGGCCTCTACTCCGCGTCGCGGTGCACGGAATCCGGCGAGAAAGCGGGCAGGCAGACCGCCACGTACTCGGCGCCGTCGGCGCCGGGCGTCGAGTAGCGGACCCACTCGCCCGCTTCGGTGACGACCGCTTGCCCGGCGGCGACTCGGAGCGAGCCCCCTTTGTGCTCGACGTGCAACTCTCCGTGGAGCACGAGCGTCAACTCGCGGAAGCCGGGCCGCTGCCCGGGCTCGATCCAGCCGCCGGGCGAGACCATCCGCGCGACGCTGACGCCCTCATCCCCCGAGTTTACCCTGCCGGCGTATTCCTCGATCCGCTTCGGTTTGTTGCCGGCGGCTTCGATTACGGTTGGCGACTCGATAAGCGTTGGCATCCTGGTCGTCTCGACCTTTCGGCGTCGTGGTCCTCGGCGGATTGGGCATCGGCGGGCTGGACAAACTGGAGGCGGTTCGGCAACGCCGCGGGACCAGGTTAGTGCCCCAGGTCGTCGGCGAATTGCTTGGCATTGGCCTGCCAAATGGCCTTGAGCTCGGCGGCCTTCTCAGGGGCCGACGCCGCGAGGTTATTCGTTTCGGTGCGGTCTTCGCCCAGGTTGAAGAGCTCCCACGGTTCGCCCCGCACGGCGACGAGTTTCCAGTCGCCGTAGCGCACCGCTCGGTTGCCCTCGTGGAGCCACCAGAGTGGCGGCCGATCGGCAGCCGATGCGCCGGCGAAGGTCGGTGTGAGGCTGATGCCGGGTGTCGGTGGCGCTTCGGCTGAGGCGAAGGTGTTCGGCGTGGGGTGGCCCGCGGCTTCGAGCACCGTTGGCGTGAGGTCGATGACGTGGCCCGGCGACCGGCGCCACTGCCCCGGCTCGGCGATGCCGGCCGGCCAGTGGGCGATGAGCGGCGTGGCGATGCC
>JBCCZD010000015.1:0-30013 GCA_039188275.1 Planctomycetota bacterium | reverse complement strand
GGGAAGCACGCCGGCATCCGGCAGGCGGACGACCAAAGCAGAATCGTTGGCGTCGATTGCCCGGACCGCGTCGACCGCCGCGGCGGTGGGCTCGCCGTCGAGGTTCAGCACGCCGATCGCGGCGCCGCCCGCCTCGGCCCGGCCGACCGCCATCTGGGCGATGTTCACCCCCTGCTCGCCGAGCACGGTGCCAACGTGGCCGATGATGCCGGGCACGTCCTTGTGCTTGAACAGCAGCAGCCAGCCGTCGAGGAACGCTTCGAGGCGGAAGTCGTCCACGGCCACCAAACGCGGCATGCCGTAGCCGAACAGCGTTGCTGCCAGGCGGTACGACTTCTCGCCGCCGGTGAGCTCGACCGTCATCGACGAGCTGAAGGCGCCCATGTCAGTCTGCGACTGCTCGATCACGTCGATGCCGCGTTCCTTGAGCAGCACCTCGGCGTTGATCAGGTTCACCTCTTCGCTCATCGCGTCTTCCATCAGCCCGGCGGCGAACGCCGAGGTGAGAACCTTCGTCTCGTGGCCGGCGATCTCGCCGCGGTAGAGCAGCCGGCAGCGGTCGAGACCGCTCGGGTGCAACCCCGCCGCCATGCGTCCCAGCCGGTAGGCGACATCCAGGTAGCCGCGTAGCGACTCGAGCGTCTTGGGGTCGAGCGCCGCGACGTTGACCGCGCAGCGGATGGCGCCGGTCGTCAGGTGCCCGATCACGAGCTCCGCCGCCTCGACGGCGACCTGCGTCTGGGCCTCTTCGGTGCTGGCCCCGAGGTGGGGCGTGCAGACCACGCCCGGCATGCCGAACAGCGGGCTGGCCGTGCACGGTTCTTCCGGATAAACGTCGAGCGCCACACCGGCGAGTTTGCCCGACTTGAGGCCCTCGACCAGCGCCGCCTCGTTGTAGATGCCGCCGCGGGCGCAGTTGATGACCCGGGCGCCCGGTTTGATGACCTCGAGCTCGGCGAGGTCGATCAGGTTCCGCGTCTCAGCGGTTAGCGGGGTGTGGACGGTCAGGTAGTCGACCCGGGGCAGCATCGCGGCGACCGTGTCGACCAGTTCGATGCCTAGCTTGCCCGCCCGATCAGCGGACATGAACGGGTCGTAGCCCAAGATGTCCACCTCCAGGCCTTGCGCCCGCGTCGCGACGGCCAAACCGATTCGTCCCAGGCCGACGACGCCGAGCGTCTTGCCGGCGACCTGCGTGCCCATGAACTTCTTGCGGTCCCAGCGGCCCTCGATCAGGCTCTGGTTGGCGGCCGCGGTGTTGCGGCTCATCGCCAGCATCAGTGCGATCGTCTGCTCGGCCGTGCTGATGGTGTTGCCGGCCGGCGTGTTCATGACCACGACGCCGGCTCGCGTGGCGGCCGGTTTGTCGATGTTGTCCGTGCCGACGCCCGCGCGGGCGATGCACTTCAGCTTCGGCTGGCCGTCGAGCACCTCGGGCGTCAGCTTCACACCGCTCCGGCAGATGGCGCCATCGTGGGGCATGAGCGCCTGGCGGAGGTCGTCCCCTTTGAGGCCGGTCTTGACTTCGTAGGTGATCCCCTCAGCCGCTTCGAGCAGGTCGAGGCCTTCTTGGGCGAGGTCGTCCAGGACGATGACGCTGGGCATTTTGAGGAGTCGGGATTCGGGGGCAGCGCCGCACGTGCCGGCGGCAAGATGGATTGGAATCAGCCGTTCGCCTTGGCGAAGTCGACCAGGTAATCGCGTAGCGCCTCGACCCCCGCGACCGGCATCGCGTTGTAGATCGAAGCCCGGATGCCGCCGACGCTCCGGTGGCCCTTGAGGTCGGAGAGACTGCGCTCGCGGGCGTCGGCCAGGAACTTCTTCGTCAGGTCATCGCTAGGCAGGTTGAACGTCACGTTCATGACGCTGCGGCTGTGCCCTTGGGCGTGGCCCTTGTAGAAGCCGGCGTGTGCGTCGAGCACGTCATACAGCAGCAGCGCCTTCGCCTTATTCAGCTCGAACATCTCGTCGAGTCCGCCGACCTCGTCGAGCAGCCAGTCGGTTACCAGCTTGTTGACGTAGATCGCGAAACAGGGGGGCGTATTGCCCAGCGACTCCTCGTCGATGTGCGTGTTGTAGTTGAGGTAGCTCGGCAGTCGGTCGCTCGACCGCTCGGCGAGGTCCTTCCGCATGATGACGATCGTCACCCCAGCCGGACCGGCGTTCTTCTGGGCACACGCGTAGATCAGGCCGTACTTGTCAATATCGAGGTTGCGGTGCAGGAAGTCGCTCGACGCGTCGCACACCAGCGGGACATCACCGGTTTCCGGCTCGCTGTTGAACTGAACGCCTTGAATGGTCTCGTTGCAGCAGTAGTGGGCGTACGCCGCGCCCGGGTTCAGTTCGAGTTGGTCCTGCGTCGGCACATGGTCGAAGTTGCTGCCGGCGGCGGAGTAGGCTACCCGCACGTCGCCGCACTTCTTGGCTTCGGCCGCCGCTTTCTTGCCCCAGGAGCCGGTGAGGATGTAGTCGGCAGTGTTGCCCTGCTCGCCAAGCAAGTTCATCGGGACCATCGAGAACTGCATCCGG
The DNA here is from genome assembly GCA_039188275.1 of Planctomycetota bacterium. Lineage (GTDB taxonomy): Bacteria > Planctomycetota > Planctomycetia > Pirellulales > Lacipirellulaceae > JBCCQL01. The sequence goes on along the minus strand of JBCCZD010000015.1, from coordinate 27,484 downwards.
CTGCCGCCCTGCAGGAAGAGCACCGCGTAGTCGTCCGAGATGCCCAGCAGCTTGCGGAGGTTGGCCTCGGCCGCTTTGATGATTTCGGTGAACGCCACGCTGCGATGGCTGATCTCTAGCACGCTAGCGCCGACGCCAGGCAGCGAGAGCATCTCGTCGCGCACCCGCTCGAGCACAGGCACAGGAAGCACGGCCGGGCCGGCAGAGAAGTTGTAGACGCGGTCGGTCATGGGTCGCTGTCCGTCGATCCTGGGGACTGCGGCGGTCGATGGGACGAGAAACGCAATCCGGTTGCATAAGGGGCCGGCAGGTCCACGAGGCCGCCGACCCGCGAGGCATTCTAGCGGTCGTTTCGCGGGTTGGCGATGGGCGTCACCGCCCGCACTTGGCGCCGGTTGTCGGGGGCGGCCCTGGCGGCCGGCGGAGCGGGCAAATATCTTCGACCCAGACGCCGCGTAGGGGTGTCGCCCGCCGCCTTGCCCGCCACGCCATGCCCGCTCCGCCGTCCGCCTCCGCCTCTGCTGGCCTCGTTGGCAACGCGCTTACCTCGATAACCGAGCGTGGCGCCCTGCCCGGCGGCACGCTGACGATCATCCTCGCCGGACTCGTCGGCCTGCTGGCCGGTTTCGGCGCCGTGCTGTTTGGGCTCGTGATCGAGCTCATCACCGAGTCAAGCTTTGGCGCCGCCAGCGACCTCCGCCAAGAGAACCGGTGGTGGAACCTCGGCTTGCTCGCCAGCCCCGCGGCGGGGCTGTTGCTGGTCTCGTGGTTCACCCGGCGGTTTGCGCCCGAGGCCCAAGGCGCCGGCGTGCCCGAGGTGATCACCGCCGTCGCCCGCCACGACGGGGTCATCCGCCCCCGCGTGGCGATTGTCAAAACGCTGGCCAGCGGCGTCACGATCGGCTCCGGCGGGTCGGTCGGCCGGGAGGGGCCGATCGTGCAGATCGGATCGGCGCTGGGCAGCGCAGCGGGCCAGTTCTTCAAGCTCTCGGCGAAGAACATCAAAGTGCTCGTCGCCGCCGGCGCCGCGGCCGGCATCAGCGCGACCTTCAACGCCCCGCTGGCGGGCGTCATCTTCGCCGGCGAGATCATCCTCGGCAGCTTCGCGGTCGAGTCGCTTACGTCGATCGTCCTGGCGAGTGTTATCGCTGATGTTGTGCAGCAGCGGTTCGGCGAACACCGCTTCGACCCCGCATTCCGGCAGCTCGACGCGTACGACTTCGGCGGCTCGTGGACCCAACTGCCCAGCTATCTGCTGCTCGGCCTGATCGCCGGACTAGCCGCCGCGGCGTTCGTGAAGCTTGTTTACGGAACAGAAGACCTTGTCGACGCCTACTTGCCGACATGGTGGAAGCGGGCGCTGGTGGTCGGCTTGCTGGTCGGCGGGTTCGGCGTGCTGTACCCCGTCGCCCCGTCGGGCGTCTCGATGGAGACGCAAGACCTGGTCCGCCGGGTGCACGCAACCCCGCCGCCGCTGATGGGCGTCGGCTACGGTGTCGTGGACCACGCGCTGCACTTGAAGCGGGCGCCCCAGCCGGACGAGGTGGCGGCGGCCTGCGCGACGCAATCAATCGACGTGGCGGGCCTCAGTGATCGGGCGGCCGACGGCCTCCGCGATTTCGCCAAACGCGTCCGCGGCGACGACGAGCAGGACAAGACCGTTTGGGTCGAGCGGGACCAGACGCTTAGCCACCTCGTGTGGCTCGTGCCGCTTATCTTCCTCAAGCCCTTGCTTACAAGCCTGACGCTCGCCGGCGGTGGGTCGGGTGGCGTGTTCGCCCCGTCGCTGTTCCTCGGCGCGACGCTCGGCGCAGCCTTCGGGCTGGTGATGAATCTCATGCTGCCGGACTACAGCCACTCGCCGGGCGTCTACGCCATTGTCGGCATGGGCGCGGTGGTCGCCGGCACCACGCAAGGGGTGCTGTCGGCCATCCTGATCGTCTACGAGATGACCGGCAACTATCAGGTCATCCTCCCGATCATGGCCGCCGCCGGCCTCGCGAGCCTTGTCGCCCGCGTGATCGACCCGGAGAGCATCTACTACAAAAAGCTCAGCCGCCGGGGCGAGCGCATCGCGCGGGGGCATGATCTGCACAACCTCGACCACGTCATGGTGCGTGACGTGATGATCCGCCACTTCCCGAGCCTGGCGCCCGGCGACAACGCGATGGACATCGTCCGGCTCGCCCGCGAGCACCCGGACATCGAGAGCCTGCCGGTTCTCAAGGTCGATGGCAAGCTGCTAGGCATCATCCGGGCCGAAGACCTGCACCGGGTGCTCGACAGCGACATCTCGCCCACGCTGGTCAACGCCGAGGACATCGCCCTCAAGACGCAGCTCTCGGTGCACCCGTCGCAGAACCTGATCGAGGCCATGCGGGACTTCGGCGCCAGGGATGTCGAGACGCTGCCCGTCGAGGTCGGCAACGGCGAAAACCGGCGGCTCGTCGGCCTGCTCCTCCGCGCAGACGTTATCAAGCGGTATCGGCAGGAGATGCTTTCGCTGCGGTAAGTCGGCACAACCGGTAGCAGCCACGAATCAAAAAACGCCCGCACTGAGGCTCAATCGCAGGCATCCGGTCGACCGAGAAACTCCATCGGCGGGATGCGGCGTGGTCAGTCTGCGCCCAGGCGGGCCGGTATTGCGAGCGTCTATTGCCCAGCGTTGAACTATCAGGAGGGCGTCAATGGCGGCCACCAACATGGAAAGCAGTGCTGGCAAGCCGCCCGGTATCGAGCTCCCGGCAAGTTTAAGCTTCGAGCTGCTCCACATGTCGCGTCAGCTGGGTGAGCCATGGGAAGAAGTCCTAGGCGAGGCGCTCAGCGAACTCCGCACGCTGCGGAACGTCGCACTGCCTGACTCCCGTGAGCTCGGGCTTGTCCGGCTTGAAGAATCGGCCGCTACGACTTAGGGCAATCCGCATCGTAACGGCGGGATTGCTGGGCCAGCGGTGCTTCGCCCCTGCTACAATCCGCCCATGGCGGCCGCTGATTCTCATTGGGCGTTAGTCGGCGCCCTACGCCGGCCGTGTGTCGGAAGTTCCGAGGATCGATGGCCATGGAACGTCAACGAGAGATCGCCGAACTCGCGGAGACGATCGTTCTCACTCAGGACCAGAAGCGAGAGCTGGCCTGCATGGCGCTAAAGCTTGACGAACCTTGGCAGGAGGTTATCGACGAAGCCCTAAGCGAACTGCGCTCGATCCGCCGGGTATCTTGCGCAGAATGCTCTACCTGCATGGCGCCCGTTGTTTGGGAAGATTCCCTACGACGCAACTAGCCGCAAGGCGCTGGGATTCGCGCGGGGCCGTCCACTTGACGGCGAACGGCATACGCGGAGCCATAAAGAAAAGGGGCGGGGCGACTGCCCCATCGTGAACCCGCCCACTCGCGGAGGGCAGTCTCCGCGGCGCGACCGGTTCTGTCGCCCCGCCCCGGAGACTATTATCGGCTTGCGGATCAATCGGCTTCATCGACACCGCGTCGACGCGCCCCGCTAGCCGGCAGTTCTTCTACGACACCCGATCGACGCCGCGGAACATGGCCGTCAGAAGCGATACGATCGAAGGCTTAGCAGACTGCTACACGTTTGTCGTTGACCCCGACGGCAAGTGTGTGTTGCACCCACGCGTCCCGCACCTCGTGGGCACCCGGCCTTGGGACTGGTGCATCGACGCCGATCAAGAGAAGTGCCGCACGGCGTTCGTCCAGGCTTGCATGTTCCGCGAGCCGCAAGACGGCGTTGAGATCCGCGTGATGTTCGAAGGCCGGGTGATCCGCCTGGCGTTGCGGCTCTACCCGCTCGAGTCCGAGGGGTCGAAGTCGGGGCAGGTGCTCTGCCTGTTTCATCGCGTCTTCGAGGGCGAGCTCACCAAACGCGAACGGCACGTGCTCGCGTTGGTGGCCGGCGGCGCCGACGCCTCGCAGGTCGCCGACGTGCTGGGCATCACCGCGTCGACCGCCCGCGACCACATCTCGCGGATCAAACGCAAGCTGAGTATCCATCACCCGGAGGGATTCCGCTTGGCCGCTCATCACTTTGGGCTCGCCGGTCGTGTGGGCGGGGCTGACGCCGGCGGCTAAGCCGCCCGCCTCGCTCCCCGATCCGCGGAAAATCGTCTATAGTCAAGGCTTGCGTCGTCTCCGACAGACCACCCCGTACCCGACCCGTCGACCCATGGCAGCTTCCGACCCCTTCGGCGCCCGCGATTCCTTTGACACCGGCGCCGGCCCGGCGGACTTGTTCCGCTTGGCAAAGCTCGAAGACGCCGGGCTGACGAAGGTCACCGCCCTGCCTTACTCGATCCGCGTGCTGCTGGAGTCGGTGCTGCGGAACTGCGACGACTATGTCGTTACGCAAGACGACGTGAAGAGCCTTGCCGCATGGGCCGATTCCAAGGGCTCGGCGCCGGTTGAGGTGCCGTTCAAGCCGGCCCGCGTCGTATTGCAAGACTTCACCGGCGTGCCGTGCGTCGTTGACCTCGCCGCGATGCGTAGCGCCATGGAGCGGCTCGGCGGCGACCCGGCAAAGATCAACCCGCTGGTGCCGGTCGACCTGGTCATCGACCACTCCGTGCAGGTCGATCACTTCGCGGGCGACTCGGCGCTCGACCTGAACATCGAACTCGAGTTCTCCCGCAACAAGGAGCGGTACGAGTTCCTCCGCTGGGGGCAGAAAGCGTTCGATAACTTCCGCGTCGTGCCGCCCGGCACGGGGATCGTCCACCAGGTGAACCTCGAGTACCTGGCGAAGTGCGTCTTCGTGCGCGACGGCGTGGCGCTGCCGGACTCGCTGGTCGGCACCGACAGCCACACCACGATGATCGACGGCCTGGGCGTCGTCGGCTGGGGCGTCGGCGGCATCGAGGCCGAGGGCGTCATGCTCGGCCAGCCGATCTACATGCTCATGCCCGAGGTCGTCGGCATGAAGCTGACCGGCAAGCTCCCCGCCGGCGCGACGGCCACCGATCTCGTGCTCACGGTTACCGAGATCCTGCGGAAGGAGAAGGTCGTCGGCAAATTCGTTGAGTTCTTCGGCGAGGGGGTCTCCGGCATGTCGCTCGCCGACCGCGCGACCATCGCCAACATGAGCCCCGAGTACGGCGCCACGATGGGCTTCTTCCCCGTCGACGACGTGACCCTCGGCTACCTCCGCGGCACAGGCCGCACCAACGACGAGGTGCAACTCGTCGAGCGCTACTGCAAAGAGAATCAGCTCTTCCGCACCGACGCGGCGCCGGCGCCGGAGTTCACGAAGGTAGTCGAGCTCGACATGTCAACCGTCGAACCGTCGCTCGCCGGCCCGAAGCGGCCGCAGGACCGCGTGCCGCTGAGCCGCATGAAATCCGCATTCAACGAAGCCCTCCAGGCGGACGTCGGGCCGCAGGGATTCGGACTCACCGCAGAAGACTTGCAGCGGACCGCGACCGTCCAAAACAACGGCCACTCCACCGACATCACGCACGGCGCCGTGACGATCGCGGCCATCACCAGCTGCACGAACACCAGCAACCCGAGCGTGATGATTACCGCCGGGCTGGTGGCGAAGAAGGCCGCGGCCAGGGGGCTCAAAGCCAAGCCGTACGTCAAGACGAGCATCGCCCCCGGCTCGCGCGTCGTGACCGACTACTATGAGAAGAGCGGCCTGGACAAGGAACTGGCGAAGGTCGGGTTCCACACCGTCGGCTACGGCTGCACCACCTGCATCGGCAACAGCGGCCCGCTTCCGGAGTCGGTCTCCAAGGCGGTGGTCGAGGGCGACCTGATCGTGTCCGGCGTGCTGTCGGGCAACCGGAACTTCGAGGGCCGGATCAACCCGCACGTGAAGGCGAACTACCTGGCGAGCCCGCCGCTGGTGGTCGCCTACGCCCTGGCGGGCACGACCGACATCGACCTCGCCACCGAGCCCATCGGGCAAGACGAATCGGGCGCCGACGTCTTCCTCAAAGACATCTGGCCAACGCACGAGGAGGTGCAGTCGGTCGTCGCGTCGTGCGTGCTGCCGACGATGTTCCAGGAGCAGTACGGCGGCGTCTGGGACAAGAACCCCAAATGGAACGCGATCGCCACGAGCGAGGGCAAGCTTTACGAGTGGGACGACGCCAGCACCTACATCCAAGAGCCGCCGTTCTTGGCGACCCTCGGCAAGCAGGCCTCGCCGATCACGCCGATCGCCAACGCACGGGCCCTCGCCTTGCTCGGCGACTCGACCACGACCGATCACATCTCGCCCGCCGGCGCCATCGCCAAAGACTCGCCCGCCGGCAAGTTCCTCGTTGGTTCGGGAGTCGACGCAAAGGACTTCAACTCGTACGGCTCGCGCCGCGGCAACGACCGCGTGATGACGCGGGGCACGTTCGCCAATATCCGCATCCGCAACCAACTGGCGCCCGGGACCGAGGGGGGCGTTACGCGCTACCTCCCGCGCGACCCGCAATCGCCGGGGGCGGGCGAAGTGATGCCGATTTACGACGCCGCGCTCAAGTACCACGCCGACCAGACGCCGCTTGTGGTGCTCGCCGGCGCCGAGTACGGAACCGGTTCCTCCCGCGACTGGGCCGCCAAGGGCACCTACCTCTTGGGCGTGCGGGCCGTCATGGCGGCAAGCTTCGAGCGCATCCACCGCAGCAACCTGGTGATGATGGGCGTCCTGCCGCTGGAGTTCCAAGCGGGCGCCACCTGGCAGTCGCTCGGCCTGACCGGCGAAGAGACCTTCGACATCCCCGGCTTGAGCGACGGCCTCCAGCCGCGGCAGACCATTCTGGTTTCGGCGACAACCGCGGGCGGCGGAGCAAAAGAGTTCCCCATGACCGTCCGCATCGACACCCCCGTCGAGCTCGACTACTACCGTCACGGCGGCATCCTGTCCTTCGTCCTGCGGAAGCTGCTGGGGGAGTGAGAGCGGGATCATCCGCTGGGCGCCAAGTAAGAACCCGTCAGGATGAGTACCCCCCGAAGGTCCTGTACCAGCGCGACAAGACCGGCCCGATGGCGATCGACGTTAGCACGAAGGTGCAGGTCAACGGATCGCGAAGGCCGGCCTTTACGCTGCCGTCGAGACCGAGAGCTGCTTGGTGCACTAAATCAAGCGGTGCGAGATGACCGCCTTCCGCGGGACGACCGAGCAATCAACCGGCCCGTTCGGTTGCCGTCACGCGTGCACCGAAGTGACTGGCCAGGCCAGGTGACGCCGGCGCTTGCGGCAATGCCGTTGCTGTCGCGAGCAACGCGCCGGACGCCGAGCCGCCTTAAACGGACACGCTCCGTAACCAGTTCGCCTCGCCAGAACTGAAAGGACTGGATCATGCAACAACGAATAACGAGCTCGCCGGCCATCGTCTCGGGCGCATTGGTGGTCATCGCCGCAGCCGGCGCTGTTTCCGCCGCGCCGCCGATCGCCGCGGGGCAGCCGGTTCGCGAGGGGCAAGCCGCGTCACCGGGCGTAGGCTTGCCGACCGTGCGGGCCTGGATCAAGGCGGCCAGACCGAAGCGCTACCCGGTGCGGACGGTCGACAGCCTTGCCGGTTTTACGACGGCCGAGCCGCGTGCACGCAACGCTTACGGCGGCGCCGAGGGTTACCCACGGCTTGACGCGACCGGCTTCTTCCGAGTCGAACGCCTGGGCGACCGCTGGTGGCTTATCGACCCGGACGGCAACCGCTTCCTACACGTCGCGGTGAACTCGGTCAACCGGCAGCGCGGCCCCACGTTCCGTCGGGTGTTCGCCACCCGGTTCCGAGGCGCCGAGGACTGGGCGCAGTCAACCATTGAGCTGCTCACATCGCACGGCTTCAACGGCACCGGCTGCTGGACCAACGACCCGCTGCTGGCGACCGCGACGCCCCGGCCGACGTACACGCCCACGCTCCGCTTCATGTCGAGTTTCGGCAAGAAACTGGGCGTGACGAAGCAGGGCTCGGGTCACACGTCGTACCCGGACCAACTGATCCCCGTCTTCCACCCCGACTTCCCAGCGCACTGCCGGGAAGTCGCCCGGAAGCTCCGCGGGCTGCGCGACGACCCGTACCTGGTTGGGGTCTTCTCAGACAACGAGCTCGAGTCGAACAAGTGGGCGCTCGACCTGCACCTGCGGGCCGCGAAGGATTCACCCGAGCGGCGTGAGGCGGAGCGCTGGCTGCGGAGACGCGAAGCGTCGCCCGCGAGAGCCGGGAGGATCAGCAACGACGACCGCCGCGCCTATGTCGGCCACATGTTCGACACGTATTACGCCACGGTCCGCGCGGCGATTCGCGAGGTCGACCCCAACCACCTCTACCTCGGCTCGCGGCTGCACGGCTCGGCTACGAGCAACCGCTACGTCCTCGCGGCGGCGGGCCGCCACCTCGATGTCATCGCGCTGAATGTCTACCGTGTCTGGACCCCGACGGAGAGCGTCAAGCGGTGGGTCAAATGGAGTGGCAAGCCGGTCATCGTGACGGAGTTCTACGCCAAGGGCGCCGACTCGGGCATGCCGAACCTAAGCGGCGCCGGTTGGACCGTGCCCACGCAAGCGGACCGCGGCCGGTTTTATCAGCACTTCACGCTCGGCCTGCTCGAGTCACGCGGCTGCGTCGGCTGGCACTACTTCAAGTACGCCGACAACGACCCGGGCGACCTCTCGACCGACCCGTCGAACCGCGACTCGAACAAGGGGATCGTCTCTTCCGGGTACGAGCCGTGGGCAGAGTTGCTCACCAGCATGAAGGCGCTCAACACGCGGGTCTACGACCTGGCCGACTACTTCGACCGCGAGCGGGGCGATGGCGGTCGACAACGCTGAGAACCAGGCGGGGTAGGCGAAGCATGGCGTCCGCCGCGGTTGGGGGCGGCGCCACGATTGCGAAAGGGCGAAACGATGCCGCCAGAGTTTTCGAACCTTTACGCCTTCACGCTCTCCGTCGCCGAAAGCCTGATGCGTGACGTCACCGACGAAGAGCTGAGCCACCAGCCCGCCGCTGGCGTGAACACGCCGGCGTGGATTCTTGGGCACTTGGCCATTTGCACCGACTCCGCCCTGACACTGCTCGGCGAGCCCCGGCGGCTGCCGGACGATTGGCACAACGGGTTCGGCCGCGGCAGCGACCCCTCGTCGCCCGACTTGCCAGAGGTCACCAAGCAAGAGCTGATGACCGCCCTCCGCGAGGGCCACGCCGCCGTGGCGGCCGCGTTGCCCGGCGCCGACCCGGCCGCGCTCGCCGCGCCCAACCCGCTAAGCATCCTCGCCAGGGCGCTGCCTACCAAGCGTGACCTGCTGGCCCACCTGCTAACGACGCACGAAGCGATGCACCTCGGCCACCTGTCGAACTGGCGCCGCCAAATGGGCCGGCCGCCGTTGTTCTGATACATTCGCGGCGGCAGCAGGCAGATAACTAGTAATTTCCCCACCGAACGCGAGGAGAATGATGAGCTCTGGCGCCCCCGATGCAAACCCCTTTGCCTCGCCCCTGTCCGCCGCGGCCGACGACGTCGCCGCGGACTCAGAGTTCGAAGCGGTCCGCCGCGACCTGATCGGCCACGAGGCGTCGGTTAGGTCGATGGGCCTGCTCTACATGATCGGTTTTGTAGGGGCGGCGCTAGCGGCTGTAGGTTGCTTGGTTGCAGGAAGCATTGCCCTTGCGAACGGCGCCGGGCCGTCAGAGGGTGGCGTCATTCTTGGCATTGCGGCAGGCGCCGTCGCGTTTGCGGCTTTGTACTACTGGATCGGGATGGGACTACGCCGGCTTAACCCTCAGGTACGCATACCTGCAATCATCTTGAGCGCCATTGGCTTACTTGGCTTTCCGATTGGAACGCTGATCAGCGGCTACTTCCTCTACTTGCTGTGCAGCAACAAAGGCGAGAGGGTGATGTCGCCCGAGTACCAAGAAATCATCGCCGCGACGCCCCACATCAAGTACAAGACCTCGGTTATCGCGTGGGTCTTTCTCGGCCTGTTCGCCGTGTTGGTGCTCGGCGGAGTCCTCTCCGCGGTACTCGGAGGATAACCCGCGTCGGCGATGCTTACCTGGCTGCTCGGCAAAGGCGACGAACGCTTTGACCCCGCGTGGGAGGAAGTCCTCGCGCGGCAGGTGTGGCAGTACCGGTTTCTTGACCAAGGGCAGCGGGCGCGGGTGCGCGAGGTCGTCGCTGCGCTGGTCGCCCGCAAGGCGTGGACCGGCGGCGGCGGGTTCCGGGTGACCGACGTGATGCGCGTGACCGTCTCGGGAGTTTCGGCTCTGATGACGCTCGGCTTGGAAGAACCCTTCTTCTTCCCCAAGCTCCGCTCGTTCATCCTCTACCCGACCGGCTACGACGACCCGGCCCGCGGGTCGGTCGCCGGGTTGCTGCCGACGCAAGACCCGCTGGTCTCTAGCCCGCGGCTGGGCGAGGCGTGGCAGGGTGGTCCGGTCGTGCTGTCGTGGCGGGCCGCCGAGCGGCAGGCCCGCGTCCGCGGCCGTGGCCGCAACCTCGTCCTGCACGAGATGGCTCACCACGTCGACAGCTACGACGGCGACATGGGCGGCACGCCCTATTTCGACCAACGCGAAGACCGGCGGCGGTGGCGCGAAGTGACCGACGCCGAGTACCACCGCCTGGTCGGCCAGGCCAAGCGGCGGGAGCTGACCCTCCTGGACCACTACGGCGCGACGAACAAGGCGGAGTTCTTCGCCGTGGCGACCGAGTGCTTCTTCGAGCGGCCGCACGCCCTCCGGCGCCGGCACGCCGAGCTGTTTGACCTGCTCGCGAAGTTCTATCGGCAGGACCCGACGCGCTGGGCCCCGCCACCGGCGCCGGACACCACTCCCCACGCCACGCCGCAGCCGAAGCGGCCGCCGCGGCGGTCGGCCGGATTCCCGGACCTGTCGCACCTACAGCTGGGCGGCGCCGACGAGTTGTTTGCCCACGGCGTCCTGATGCTCGGCCGGGAGGAGTTCGCCGACGCCGAGCGGGTGTTCACCGAGGTGCTGGCCCGCGTGCCTGACGACGGCGAAGCTCGCCAGCACCGGGGCGAGGCGCGGCTAGGCCGGGGCGACTACGCCGGGGCGATTGAGGACGCGCAGGCGGCGCTCGCGCTCGACCCGCACGACGAAGCGGCCATGCTCACGCACGCCGACGCGAGCCTCGCGACCGAAGACGACGCGACCGCCGCGTCGCTTGTCGCGGCGCTGCTAACGCGGAACCGCGAACACGCCGAGGCCTGGTTCTTGCGGGGGCAGATCGACTGGCGGGCGGGCGACGCGCTCGCCGCGGCGGCGGCGTTCCGACGCGTGATTGACCGCGACCCGTTCGACGCCGACGCGCACCTGTGGCTCGCCGATTGCCTCGACGAAGTCGAAGACCCTCGTGGCGCGGAGCATCACCGGCAGCGGGCGCACCAACTCGACCCGGATCTCGAAACCGATGGCCGGCGGCGCCCCTAGGCCTCGCCGCGGCAGTCGGTTGGCTTCGGAAGCAAGCGTGCGCCGCGAGCGGTGCTTGACGACCATGGCCGCGACGCTACGCGGTGGTTAATATCAGTCTCCGCGTCGGGTTATTCTGAGACGATCAAGAACCGCGACCGCCAACGCCCCCGCTTCTCCAATCGAAGAGAGAGTCCGATGCACGCCGTCGCACGAGGTCTTGCGTTCGCCCTGCTCTTCGCGGGCGCCGCCGTAGCAGCCGGCGACGTCCCGGTCGCCGCCTCCCCGGCCGGCGAGGAGGCGCCCGCTGCGAAGCCGAACGTGCTGCTCATCATGATCGACGACCTGAATGACTGGGTCGGCTGCCTGGGCGGCAACCCTGACGCCAAGACTCCAAACCTGGACCGCTTCGCCAGCCAGAGCGTGTTGTTCCGCAACGCGCACTGCCAGGTGGCGCTGTGCAACCCGTCGCGTGTCTCGATGATGACCGGCATGTACGCGTCGAAGACGGGCGTCTACGGCAACAAGAACCGCACGGGCACCGAAGCGTATCGGCAAGCGGTCCACATGCCCACGTGGTTCCGGCAAAACGGTTACCGCACGTCGTGCATGGGCAAGATCTACCACAACGACCGTGGGGAGAAAGCCTACTGGGACGAGATCGGCCCCAAGACCCTCCGATGGGGCCCCGAGCCCCCCGGTGGCCGGCAGTTCCGGGCGCGGTTTGGCAGGCGTGTGCAAGACTCCCTGGCGTGGGCCGCCCTCGATATCGAGCCGGGCGGCATGCCCGACGAGAAGATCGCCGCATGGGGAATCAAACAACTCTCCAAGAGGCAAGAGCAACCGTTCTTCCTGGCGCTTGGGTTCTACAAGCCGCACACCCCGCTGACGGCGCCGAAACGCTACTACGACCTCTTCGACCGCGAAGCGTTAGAGCTCCCCAAGGTCCCGGCGGGCGACCTGGACGACGTGCCCGAGATCGCTCGCCGCAACGTGTTGGAACGGCGGGCGATCATCGCCGACGACGCCGTCAATCGGTACAGCCCGACGTACCGCCGAGAGCTCGTCCACGCCTACCACGCCTGCGTCGCGTTGGTCGACGACTGCGTGGGCTCCGTTCTGCGGCATCTCGACCAGAGCGATCACGCCGACAACACCGTGGTTGTCGTCTGCTCCGACCACGGCTGGCACCTCGGCGAGAAGCGGCACTGGCGGAAATGGATGGCGTGGGAGGAGTCGACTCGTAGTCTGGTCGCGGTCCGCGCCCCCGGCGCCCTGGGCAATGGCGGGGCGTGCGACCGGACGGTGGGTCTAATCGACATCTACCCAACGCTCGCCGAGCTGTGCCGGCTCGACCCCCCGCCACAACTGCAAGGCGAGAGTTTCAAGCGTCTGCTCGACAAACCGCAAGCGGAGTGGCGCCGCCCGGCGCTCACCAGCACCACGGCCGGCAACCACACCGTCCGATCCGAGCGCTGGCGCTACATCCGCTACCAGGACGGCTCGGAAGAACTCTACGACCACGACGAGGACCCGCACGAGTGGGTCAACCTGGCGAGCCGCCCCGACCTGCAACCGGTGAAAGACGAGCACGCGGGCTGGATCGACCAGCTAACGGTCGGCGAGTAGCGTCCCTTTGTTGGTCGGCTGCGCCGATGGTCGTCTTCACCTGTACCTGGCCGGGGCGTGACAAGCGGGCCACGCCCTTCGGAACCCGTCTTCTGGACCGGCAGCCTGCCGGGGCGGTCTGCGTGCGTGCCGCTCGAGAAATTCACCCGACCGGACCACCGCAAGCTTTCGGCGCCGGTTGCCAATGTGCCGAACCACTGCGCGGCGACCGGGCGTCTAGCGTGCCGGCGAGCGCTAGCGCTTCGCGATTCTTTCCGCCCGCAACCACGCGGCGATCGCGACCACGGCGCCGTAGCAGAAGGCTTCGATCAGCAGCACCCGGAGCGTGTGCCAATTCGGCGGTGGTGGGACGCCGCCCGCGGTTGCGAACCACGGGATCGGCAGCGCTAGGCGCGCGTCCGACACAGGCCAGAGCAGAGCCACGCCGCGGCCGTGGTTGTAGAACGTGTCGAGCAACAGGTGGGACAGCCAAGCCACCGCAAGCACGGCGTAAGCCCGCCACCCGCCGAGCGCGTTCCGCCAGCTCGGCGCCGCGACGCCCGCCACGGCAATCCCGCCAAGAACGGCAGCGGCAACGAAGACGCTGTGGCTGACCTGGTAGCGGTCGTGCCCCCAGCCCGGCAGTGGCAGGTCGGGGACGTTCGCGGCAGTGACGCCGAGGGCGACCAGCTTTAGCGTCACTCGCCGGGTGGCGCGACGGGTGGCTCGCGGCTCCAAAGCGGCCAGCGCGACGGCCACGCCGGTCAGGCTGTGCCCGATCGGTGTCATGGGTGGACCGCCAACGGCTTGCGGCTGACTGCCTAATGCCTAGATCGCTTCGGCGCCGCGTTCGCCGGTGCGGATGCGGACGCAGTCTTCCAGCGGCAGGACGAAGATTTTGCCGTCGCCGATTTCTCCGGTTTCGCCCGACCGGCCCCCTTTGATGATCGCGCTAACCGTCGGTTCGACGAACTCGTCGTTCACGGCGATCTGCAACTGCACCTTGCGGAGCAGGTTGACCGAGATCTCTTGGCCGCGGTAGAGCTCGGTCTGCCCCTTCTGCCGGCCAAAGCCCTGGACGTCCATGATCGTGAGACGAACGACTTCGACTTCCGACAGCGCGGACTTCACGTCTTCCAGCTTGCTCGGCTGGATGACGGCGATGATGAACTTCATAGAGCGGGGCGAGAGCTCAGGGCAAGGGGGTCAGGACACCCCCGCATTCTCTCACCTCTGCCTTCCGACCTCTAGTCTCTGGTCTCCTCCCTTGAAAGATACCCCGGCGTGGGCGGATCAGGCGGATAACCCACCCACGCCATATGGGGCATCCTTCTGGATCCTGAGCGAGAGGGTTTGCCGCGAGTGGCAGGTCACCAACGAGCGGCGAGGCGGCTTCGCCTTTGGCACGGAAACCCGGTAAAGGACCGGCGAGAACATTCCCGTACGCAGAGAGCCTGTCGGCGATGGTCGGTAAGGCGCCCCGCGGCCTGGGCGAGCCAGGCGGAAAACTCGCCCAGGCCGAGCGGGACTACCGGTTGGAAGCTTGCGGGGCGTTAGGGATGGGGACTCGGGGGAGCCGGGAAATGGGGGGACCTGTGCCACCGTCGGCTCCGCAATCCCGATCCCTGACGCCTCGCAAATAAAAGGTTCCCCGGCTCGGGCGAGCCAGGCGGAAAACCCGCCCGAGCCGGTTTGGAACCCAAGACTCTTTGCGGCAGCAGCTGCCGCGTCTCAGCGACGATCCGTCGCCCGCTGAGGTTGATCTCCTATCGGCACCAGGCAAATCCTTCGCCGGCCGATCGTTTCACATCACGTGGTTGCGACTCGCAGGTACGGCTTTTCTCAACCGTAGGCCTGCATGCCGTGCTCGCTGACGTCCAGCCCGGCTTGCTCTTCCTCAGGCGAAACCCGGAGCAGACCGACTACCTTCAAAACAGCAAACAACACGAGCATGGTGACGAATGCCCAAGCACATATCGACACGGTGCCGATGAGCTGGATCATAAAGGTCGTGTCGCCGTCTTTCAGGTAGCCGTTCGGCAAGGTGCCGATTGCCATGCAGCCCCAGATCCCACACAGTCCGTGCACCGGCCAAGCACCGACAGGATCGTCGATCTTGAGCTTGTCGAGCATTAGCACACCCGCGATTACCAGGGCGCCGGCTACAGGACCGATGATCAACGCGGCTTGCATTAGACTCATGCAGTCGCAGCAGGCGGTGATTCCAACTAGACCGCCAAGGATGCCATTCAGGCTCATCGAGAGGTCGGGCTTGCCGAACATCACCCAGCTCAGCAAGGTCGCAACAAGGCCGCCGGCGCCGGCGGCTAGTGTTGTTGTTACGGCACAGTGGACCGTCACGTCGATGTCAGCGGTGCTTTGGAACGCTAGCTGGCTGCCCGGGTTGAAGCCAAACCACCCGAACCAAAGGATGAAAACCCCTAAGGCTGCTAGTGGCAGACTGTGGCCAGGCATCGGGACGGACTTGCCATCTACGTAACGCCCTAATCGCGGACCGAGGATGATCGCACCGGCGAGCCCGGCGAAACCGCCAACGCCATGGACAACCGCCGACCCGGCGAAGTCCTGAAAAGCTTGATCGCCGCCGCTAAACTGCGTCAGCCAGCCACCGCCCCACTTCCAGTACCCGCTGATCGGGTAGATCAGGCCGGTCAGTAGTGCGGAGTAGATCATGTAGCCGCCGACCTTCATGCGGCCAGCGACGGCGCCCGAGACAATGGTCGCTGCCGTCGCGGCAAAGACCGCTTGGAATAACCAGTCGGTCTTGGGGCTGAAGGTTCGATCTGCCGCGGGCTTGTAGCCCTCGAGACCAACCCCGCCGAAGCCGAGCCAGCCCTCTTTGACCATTGAATAGCCGTCGTAGAGGTCCGGGTACATCAGCCCAAAGCCGACGAAGAAGAAAAGGAGGACGCCAACGCAGAGGTCCATCGAGTTCTTGAAGAGGATATTCACAACGTTCTTCGAGGCATTAAAGCCCGATTCGACCATCGCAAAGCCGGCCTGCATCAAGAAGACCAAGACAGCCGCCATGAAGAGCACAAAGTTGTCGAGTGCGTAGCCGACGCCGAGATCCTCGGCTGGTTCTTCAGCCTCTTCCTCTTCGCCGCTCTCTTCCGCCGTTTCCTCGGTTGTCTCTTCGGTTGGTTCTTCGTCTTGTGCGTACACCGCGGCGGGCGGTGCGAAAAGGGTGAGCAGACCGGCCAGCATCATTGCCAGCAGCCCGCTCTGTCTCAGAGCAATAGCCATAGGTTTCCTCAAACAAGAGTGCGTTCAGAAGGATGTTGAAAAGCAGCCGCGGCGTTTTTCTGTTCCACCTACGCCGTTGCTGCTCCCTGCCGCCCTGGCAGTTGTTGGGGGGTGGCGGGTTGGCTGGCCCTCGTAGCCACGCTTACCGCCAGCTAGCTAACTGTGCCAGTTAGCAAGCCCCGTACCAATCCGGGGCTGGCAACCCGCGTGCTGTCCGCAGCGAAACTTAAACGCTTTCTTTGAAACGCTTTAGGTCTCTGTCGCTACTGCGGGCGCCAGTCGAACGAGACACTTGGGTCTTGTGGATGCCCCCTCGGCGGGCACTCGGGGCACGCGACGTGTGCAGCCTTGTCGTCGTCGGTTTTCACCTACGCTTGGGGTCGGGATTCGGACCGGCTCGCCCCCTACGCGAGCGCTATCTCGACGAAGCGTGGCAGCAGCCCGTTCGCTTCCGGGGTGTCGACCACGTCATGGCGAAACTCGGCCAGCGGCACGCCAGCGATCTGCCGCACGTACTTGGGGTACGCCGCTACTCGCTCGATCAGCGCCGCGGCGGTAAGTTCGGGATGGAACTGGGTCGCGTAGATGGGCTTGCCGGCGAAGACGATCGCTTGGTTGGCGACCGTGTCGGACGAGGCGAGCAGCGTTGCCCCCGCCGGGAGTTTGGTCACCCGGTCCTCGTGGCCGGCGTGCGCAAAGAAGCGTTCGGGCAGGACCGAGCCGAACAGCGGGTCGGCGGCGCCGGCGGTGGTGAGTTGCATCTCGGTCGGGCCGAGCTCGGCGTGAGCGAGGTCGTGGACGCAGTCGCCGCCGATGGCCCGGCAGAAGGCTTGGAAGCCCCAGCACGAAGCGAATGCTGGCTTGGAGCGGGCGTGCAGATGGCGGAGGGCGTCGAAGGCGGGCTCGAGCCAGGCGGGCGCCGGCCGCTCGATGGCGTTGGCCTCGGCCCGCGCGGCCGAGTAGGCGCCGCGTCCGCCGATGAGCACCGCGTCGTGGCGATTGAGCAGGCGCCCGGTAGGGGCGCCACCTAGCAAGCTGTGCGTTGAGACTCGGTCGACTCCGCAGCCGATCGCCGCGGCGAAGCACTCGACTTCCTGGCGACGGACCGGGTCGTCCGCGTCGCGGACCTGCAGGAGCAGGAATCGTGGCTCGGCCGCGGTGCTCACGCTTTGACAGGCTCCGCGTGGGCTGCGGCCGCGGCGCCGCCGGCGGCTGCGAGTGCGGCCTCGATGATGTCCATCATGTGGTCGATCTCGGCAAGCGAGATCGACAGCGGCGGCATGACGTACAGCATTTCTGGCTGAGGGCGGAGCCAGAGCCCGCGGGCCAGGGCTTCGGCGGCGACGGCTCGGCCGATGCCTTTGCCCGCATCCCTTAACACCACGGCGCCGATGATGCCGGTCTGGCGGGTGGACGCGACCTGCGGGTGAGCCCTGAGCTGCAAGAGGCGTTCGCCCAGGCGTGCGAACTTATCGGGCAGGGCATCGAGCAGAAGGTTCGTGTCGAACACGTCGAGCGAGGCGAGCGCCGCGGCGGCCGACAGAGGGTTCCCGCAGAAGGTGTGGCCGTGGTAGAGCTGCCGGCCGGACGCGGCGTCGCCGAGGAACGCCTCGTAGATCGCGTCGCTGGTCAGCGTCGCCGCCATCGGCAAGTAACCGCCGGTGAGGCCCTTGCCGAGGCAGAGGAAGTCGGGCGTGACCCCTTCTTGCTCGCAGGCGAACATCGTGCCGGTCTTGCCAAAGCCGACGGCGACCTCGTCCGCGATGAGCAGCACGCCGTGGCGGGTGGCGAGCTCTCGCAGCCCCGCGAGGAACCCCGGCGGGTGCATCACCATGCCGGCGGCGCACTGCACCAGGGGCTCGACGACAACGGCGGCCAGTTCGTGGGCGTGCTCGGCGAGCAGGCGGTCGACCACCGCCAGGTAGTGCCTCGCCCCTTCGTTCGGCGGCACGCCGGGGGGCAGCGCGTTGCGGTCGGGCAACGGCGCCCGGACGGCTTCGAACATCAGCGGCTGGAAGAGGGCGTGAAACCGGTCGATGCCGCCGACGCTCGCCGCGCCGACGGTGTCGCCGTGGTAGGCGTTGGCGAAGGCGAGGAACTTAGCCTTCGCCGGCAGCGGCCCGCCCCGCCCCGCCGGGCGTTGCCGCCAGTACTGGAACGCCGCCTTCAGCGCGACCTCGATCGCCGACGAGCCGTCGCTCGAAAAGAGTACACGGCTGAGGTCACCGGGCGCGAGGTCCGCCAGCCGCTTGGCGAGGCGGATCGTCGTGTCGCCCCCCATGCCGAGCGACGTGCAGTGGGCGACGCGGTCGAGCTGCTCGCGCACCGCGGCGTTGATCGCCGGGTGGTTGTGGCCGTGAACGTTGCACCACATGCTGGCCGCCCCGTCCATGAGCCGCCGTCCATCGGCGGTATGGAGCCAAACGCCCTCGGCCCGCGCGATGACGAGCGGCTCGTACTCCTGCATCTGTGTGAAGGAGTGCCAGAAGTGGTCGCGGTCCCACGCGGCGAGTTGCCCGGGGTCGGTGCTCGTCGGGGCGACGCCGACGCGGTTGAGATCAGCCATGCAACAATGATGGCGGCCCTCGACCCGAGGCACAACACTCCGTTTGCGCATCGGGCTTGGCTCGACATGATCGCCGCGGCGCTGCGGCTTCTCTTGGCGCCTGCCGGCTCACCAGCTAACGGCAACGGGCGCCCCGACGCCAACGCCGAGCATGATCTTGGCGCTGTCGTCGACGATGGCGAGTTCGAGGGCGCCGCCCGAGCCGACCAACGCGACCAGCGTCATCGCCGGCTGCTCGCCGTAGGTCTGGTAGATGCCGAAGGTCTCGTGCTCGTCGCAGCGGATGGTGACCGACGCGTCGCGTGGGCACGCCTGGAGCATCTCCTCGGAGATGTTCGTGATGAGGTTGCCGAACGAATCGACCTCGACCACTTCGCCTTCGATCCGCTGCCCCACGCGGCCTTCCTCTCTCGATGGGTCGTCCCCGGCGGCCGGCGCCGCGACGGCGATCGCCTGCTTGGTGGGGAGCGACAACGGTTCGCAGCGGCGGGGCCCGAGCCGGTCGGGCGGGACGCCCAGGCTCAAGTGGGCGGCCACCGGCGCCATGATGTCACGCCCGTGGAAGGTTGCCGACACCCGCGGCAGCCAAAGCTCAGCGTTCTCAACGGCCACCATCTTATGGGGCTTTCGGTGGTCCGCCAAGTTCGTCAGCAGCCCATTGTCGGGGCAAACGTAGCCGCGGCCGTCAAACTCGCTGTAGACGATCTCCCTCGCCGTCCCGACGCCGGGGTCGATCACCGCCACGTGAATCGATCCCGGCGCGTACCACCGCGTTGCGTCTGCCAGCACGCGGGCGCCGGCCAGGACGTCTTGCGGCGGGACCGAGTGCGTGATGTCCACGACCAACGCCTCGGGGTTGATCGACAGGATCACGCCTTTCATCGCCGCGACGTAGCGGCTCCCCTCGCCGAAGTCGGTGGTCAGCGTGATCACCGGTCGTGGGGGCATGGAGGCAGGCGCTAGAAATTAGGTGCGCGTGGCGGGGGGCGATGCGACCGAGGGGCCAGCGACCTAGGCGGGCTGGGCGTCGGTGGGCTAGGCGTCGGCGGCGAGTTCGAGGCAGAGCTGGCGGAAGCGGGCGGGGTCGATGTTGGGGTTCTTCTTCTTGGCCTGGCCGATCAACGCCCCGGCGGCCTGCTGCTTTCCCGCTCGGAGGTCGGCGACAATCTTCGGGTTCGCGGCGAGCAGCTCCTTCGCCAGGCCGACCAACTCCGACTCGTCAATCTCGGCGATGCCCAGTTCGTCCATGGCCGCGTGAACCCCGCCCCCCCGTTCGACCATCGAGTCGAACACCTCGCGGCCGCGGGGCTTGGGGATCTCGCCAGCGGCGAGCTTCTTGATGAGCCCCGCCAGCTCGGCGGCCGGCACGTTGAACGACTCGATCGACTCCTCCGATTGTTTCAGCACCCGCAGCACGTCTTGCGTGACCCAATTGGCGGCGGCCTTGCCGTCGCCGGCAGACGCGGCGGTCGCGAAGAAGTAGTCGACGACCGGCAGCCCTTGGTTGACCAGCACGTCGGCGTCGTACTGCGAGAGCCCGTGCTCCGCCCGCAGCTCCGCCCGCAGCGTCGCCGGCAGCCGGTCGAGCTCGGCCCGTGCCGCTTCCACTTCCTCGGCCGGAAGCCTGACGGGCGTCAGGTCGGGGTCGGGGAAGTAGCGGTAGTCGCTCGATTCCTCCTTCTCGCGCTGCGCGATCGTCTTGCCGGCCGCGTCGTCCCAGCCGCGGGTCTGCTTTGGCGCGTCGCCCAGTTTACGGCCCGTCTCCCGCCAAACGCGTTGCTGCCGGCCCGCCTCGTAGTCGATCGCCCGCTCGACGGCACGGAAGCTGTTCATGTTCTTGATCTCGACGATCGGCGTCGCGACCCGTCCGTCCGGCGTACCGAGGTGCAGGTTTACGTTCGCGTCGACGCGCAGGCTGCCCTCCTGCATGTTGCAGTCCGAAACGCCGAGGTACGTCAGCAGCAGCTTGAGTTCGGACAGGTAGGCTTTCGCCTCGGCCGAACTGCGGAGGTCGGGCTCGCTGACGATCTCCAAGAGCGGCGTGCCCGTGCGGTTGAGGTCGATCATCGAATCGCCCCGCCCGCCGCCCGCCGGGCCGCCCGGCGCGTCGTCGTGGACGCTCTTGCCGGCGTCCTCTTCCAGGTGGGCCCGGGTCAGCCGCACCCGCTTGGGCTCGAAGCGGTTCTTCGCGTCGAAGATCTCGACGTAGCCACCCTCGCAGATCGGCTGGTCGTACTGGCTTATCTGATAGCCTTTGGGCAGGTCGGGGTAGTAGTACTGCTTGCGGTCCCACTTCGTCTCGTTGGCGATCGTGCAATTTAGGGCCAGCCCGGTGCGGACCGCCAGCCGTACCGCCTCGCCGTTCATCACCGGCAGCGAACCGGGCATGCCGATGCACACGGGGCACGTTTGGGTATTCGGCTCGGCGCCGTAGGCGGTGCTGCAGGGGCAAAACAGCTTGCTCGCCGTCGCGAGCTGCACGTGGACTTCAAGGCCGATGATGGTGGTGTAGTCGGACATGAACGGGGAAAACCGCGAATCGCGCGAATCTTCGCGAAAGCGGGACTCGCGTCATTTATGGGTCGGGACGAGCCGTTGGTATTCCAGTTGGTCAGGATTGCAGAAGTTGACCAGCAGCCCAAGCGGCCTACTCGTCGCTTTCAAATAGTTGATGACTTGGGCCCGATCGATTTGATCGAGCGAGTGCTTAGCTTTGATATCGAGGATGATCTGGCTGAAGCAGATGAAGTCGGGTCGGTACTTCTTTGCGAGCACATGCTGCTTGTAGCCGAGGGTCAGCTCCGGTTGCGAAGCGAACGGGATGCCGCGGTCCGCGGGTTCAAGCTCGAGGCACTCTTGGTAAACCGCCTCCAGAAACCCCGGGCCCATCAAGTTGTAAACGTCGAAGCAGCGCCAATCACGCGGTAGCACTCGTCCATTATTGATCGCTGCGCCGCTAATGAACCGAGGGCGACTAACGGGAGCCCGGGCTACGTAGGAGAAAGCCCGATCTCAGGGGTTTATTAGCCGCGCAATCATCAATAACAACTAATCGCTCACAGGACTCGACCTCAGCGCTTGCTGGTCTATGCACTAGCAACGCCACTCGCTTGAAGCTCTCACCCGCTTCATCCGGTACTCTCGTTGGCCGGCAACTGTTGACTCATGCGCAAGTAGAACGACAGGCCGACAACAGGAGGCCGGTTTTCGCGGGTAAGACGCAATCGGGCAGTAAAGTTGAAAGCGCATCCATCAATATTGCTCCTTGCAAACGAGTCGGTATCGGGCGTGAATTGGCGAGATCCGCGGTTCCTCGTTGCAACTGCGCAACTGCTCAGCAGCAAGCTGGCTTCTCGACGAACTGGCCGGCCGCCGCCTCGTACATCCGCGCTCCGCGGAGCAGCCGTTCTTCCTCAAGCGGCGGGGCGATCAGGTGCAGCCCGATCGGGAGCCCGGACTTCGTCTTGCCGCACGGCAGGCTCATCGCGGGCAGGCCGGCGAGATTGGCGCTGACCGTGTAGAGGTCGAGCAGGTACATGCCGAGCGGGTCGTCGTCGAAGCTGCCGAGCTTGCTCGCGGGGCCGGCGGTGGTGGGCCCAACGATCAGGTCACACTTCTGGAACGCGGCGTCGAAGTCTTGACGGATGAGCCGCCGGACCTTGAGCGCCTTCAGGTAGTAAGCGTCGTAGTAGCCGGCGCTGAGCGCGTACGCGCCGAGCATGATCCGCCGCTTCACCTCGGGGCCGAACGCCTCGCTGCGGCTTTGCCGGTAGAGCCGGACCAGAGCGGGTTCAACCGCATCGGCGGCCGCTTGGTCGCCGGCGTCGAGTGCCGCCTTCCTCTCTGCCGCGAGCGCGGCGGCTATCGCCGACTCGTCCGCCCGCCGGCCGTAGTGGATGCCGTCGTACCGCGCCAGGTTGCTCGAAGCCTCGCACGGGGCGATCACGTAGTAGGTCGCCACGGCGTACTTGCTATTCGGTAGCGAAACGTCGACGACCTCGGCGCCGAGCGACTGGTACTGCCTGATCGCGGCACGCACGGCGGCCTCGACTTCGGCGTCGAGCCCCTCGGCGTAGTGCTCCGCCACCACGCCGATCCGAAGGTTCTCGAGCGGCTTCGCTAGGTTTGCCGCGGCGGCGGTCGGCGGCAGCGCGAGCGACGTCGAGTCGAATGGGTCGTGACCGGTGATCGCGTCCAGCAGCATCGCCGCGCCCTCGGTGGTGCGGGCAAGTGGCCCGACCTGGTCCAGACTGCTGGCGAACGCGACCAGGCCGAACCGGCTCACGCGGCCGTAGGTCGGCTTGAGCCCCACGACGCCGCACAGCCCGGCCGGCTGCCGGATCGACCCGCCGGTGTCGGTCCCGATCGACAGGGGCGCCATCCGCGCGGCGACGCACGCCGCGGCGCCGCCGCTCGACCCGCCGGGCGAGCGCTCCAGGTCCCACGGGTTGCGTGTCGGCTGGAACGCGGAGTTCTCGGTCGAGCCGCCCATGGCGAACTCGTCCATATTGGTCCGCCCAATCAGCACGGCGTCGGCGGCCCGGAGCTTGGCGACGACTGTCGCGTCGTACGGTGACGTAAACCCCTCGAGCATCCGCGAGGCGCAGGTGACGCGCTCGCCTGTTTGGCAGAGGATGTCCTTCACCGCCACCGGCAACCCCGCCAGGGCGCCGAGGCGTTCGCCACGAGCGCGGCGCCCGTCGATCGCCCGGGCATGCGCGAGCGCGCCTTGGTGATCGACCCGCAGGAAGGCGCCGACCGAACCGTCGACCGAATCGATCAGCGCGAGGTGGTTGGACACCAGCTCTTCGGCCGATGAATCGCCAGAGGCAAGCAACTCAAGCTGCCGGGCGGCGGTCAGTTCCGTCGGACTCATGGGCGCGCACGTCAGTCGCCGAGCACGGCGGGGACCAGATAGCCGGCGTCGCTGTGCCGCGGCGCGTTCCGCAGGGCAAATTCGCGCGGCAAGCCAGCGCGGACCTCGTCCTGTTGGAAGACGTTGGCCGACTCGACCGCCTGCGCCATCGGTTCCACGCCTTCGACGTCGGCCTGCGCCAGTTGATCGACATAGTCGACGATGCCCGCGAGCTGTGAAGTCATCGCTTCGGCCTCGGCGTCGGTCAGCGTCAGCCGCGCCAGCAAGGCAACCTTTTCGACGTCTTGGCGGGTAAGAGGCATGTGGTGGTTGTCCGCAGACGGGCTGCCGAGTTTGCGTCCGCTGGAAAGCGATTTGAGTCTCTAACGCTCGCGGCCGGATCAGGAATTCGGGCTCGGGCAGTGCCGTGAACCAGCGGCCCCCGTGGCCCCACCGGCTACCGATAGACGGACCGGCCATGGTTAGGAGAACGCTCGGGATGATCCCCGCGAGGGTCCGCAGGACGCACTAGTCGGGCGTAATTACGCTTGCTCGAATCGTGCTCGATTTCTCACTTGGTTGCCACCCACCACGCGTGAAGGTCCATCAACCTCGGCCCCGCTTAACCTGCTATTGCTGGGCGGATGCCGAACTTAAGCGCGACGCTCGTCCGCTGGGTGTTTTGGCGCCACTGCGTGCATTGGCCACATGGCGAGCGTTGCCCATGACCCGCTATCATACGGCTGCCCGGCCGGCCCGCAACGCCAACGCCCTATGCTGGCGAGGTTTATCGCCCGCGGGTGCGCTCGAGAATGGCCTCGTGCAGCAGGCCGTTCGTGGCGATCGCATCGCCGCCGTGTACGGTCGGGTTACCCTGCCAGTCGGTGAATCGCCCGCCCGCCTCTTCGACGATCGGCTTGGCAGGCGCGACGTCCCAAAGGCTAACGATCGGGTCAACCATGGCCTCTGCCCGGCCGGTGGCGACCATCATCAGCCCATACCCGTCGCCCCAGGTGCGTGCCAGGCGGCACTCCTTTTGGTACCATTGGTAAACGTCGCCTGCCCCGGGGTTTCGGTCGGCCGCAAAGCTGCCGGCGTCACTAGTGACGATAAGGCTATCCGACAACGCCTCGTTCTTGCTGACGCTGACCTGGCGGGGCTCGCCGTCACCGCGTTGGGCCCAACAGCCGGTGCCGATCCCGGCATATGCCATTTCGCCCGTCGCTGGGGCCAGGATGACTCCGGCTTGCGGGTCCCCGAGATCGGCATTGTTCTTCTTCAAGACCGCGACCAGCGTCGTGTACAGCGGGATCCCGTAGATGAAGGACTTGGTGCCGTCGATCGGGTCGAGGACCCAGCGGTAGTCGGAGTCGCCCTCTTTGTCGTCAAACTCCTCGCCCAGGATTGAGTCGTTGGGAAAACGCTCGCCGATGCGGGCGCGCAGCAGTTGCTCGGCGCCGCGGTCGGCTTCGGTGACGGGGGTTCCGTCGCCCTTGCGATCGACGAACAAATCATGGCGCCCGAAGAGTTCGAGCGTGTGTTGGCCCGCTTCGCGTGTGATTTCTACGGCAAACGCCAGCCGGTCAGTGGGGTCGTTCATGTGGCGGAAAATAGCACAAAATCGGCAACCGCGTGACCCTTGCCGGGCTGGTGAGCTTCCGCGCGCGTCGGGCAGCGCGTAGGCTGCACCCGCTTGGCGTCCATCGGCGCTTGTCCTGTCGCTTGACGGGGTTGCGACGGTCGTCCCAACTGCTGAAGCCAAAGGGATTTAGCTTGAAGTCGAGGAGCCCGCTTTTAGAATGCAAGCAACCGGGCCTCCTCGTGGAAACCGATCTGACGGGGCAATCCGTCGGGTCCCAGCCGACGAGGCGTTACCATGGATTTGATTCGGAGAAACCCCGTGGCGGCGACCGCCGCGCCCCTGATTTTGGCAATGGTCGTCGTCGCGACGGTTGCCGCGGAGCACGACCGCGGCGTCGCGGCGTCGCAAGCCTCCTACGCTGGTGGCACGGCGCACGGCTTGGTGTCGCACGTCCTGACGAAGGAAGGCGGGCCACACACGTTGATCCTGATCGACCAAAACTCCAAGCGGGTAGGCGTGTACCAGATTGACCCCTCAACGGGCCAACTGGCGCTCCGCAGCGTTCGGCACGTCGCCGCCGACTTGCAGATGACCGACTTCAACTCGGCGGGGCCAAGCCCGGAAGAAATAACCAACGCCTTGCGTGACAGGTGAACGGGCTAAGGCGCCACGCCGCTGCGGACGGCTACGCCGTGCCTGCCGTTGCGGAGCGGGGCCGGACGCAAGGCGTTGCGTCGTGCTACCCGCCAGGGGCCAGCCACCTGATCGTCCCTGGAACGAATTTGCACCGGGCGCGGCCGCACACGGCGATGACCAACTAACGCGAACGACGCAGGGCTGATTGATGGCTCAAAAACTTATCGGACTCGACGACGCCGCCAAGCACCTGGGTGTGCCCACCGAACGGCTCAACGCATTGCGTGAAGCGGGGCAGCTCCGGGCCTACCGGGACGGCGCCAGCTGGAAGTTCCGTTCCGACGAGATCGATGGCTTGAAAGCGAATGGGCTGCCGCCACTCGGTGGCTCGGGCATCGGCGGCGAGCCCGCGACGCTTGAAGAGGACTCCCTCGACTTCGGAGCCGTCGACAGTGGCGACGCGCTGCTCGACGATGGCGACGACGGCTTCACGATCGATGATCTTGAGCTAGATGACCTCGCGATAAGCAGCGACGTGGGCGTGGACGAATCCGACGAGTCAGAAGAGTCAGACGAGAAGGCCGCCGCGAGCGATCTCGATCTGGCGCCAATCGATGAGCCGACCGTCGCCGCCTCGGAAGCGGCGCCCGCCGAGGACCTCACGACAGGCGGCCTGTCCGACGACGCGCTGGGCGCCTCGGCCGACGAAGACCTGGTGCTCGATGCCGAGGCCTCCGGCGACGACGCGGAGTCGATCCTGCTCAGCGAAGCCGAACTGGGGGGGACCGTGGGCCGGCCGCCCAGCACCATCATTGGCCGCCACGAGTTGGCGACCGATGAAGACGACTTGGAGGTGGTCGATGAGCTCGCCTCGATGAGCGACGTCCGGCTTGCCGACGCCGCCGCCAAACAATCGTCGCCCGCGGAGCCAGCCGCAGAAGAGCCGTCGGCGCAGCCGCCGGCGGGGAAATTCGAGGACCTCGAGCAGCTTGAGATCGACCTCGAAGCCGAGTCGAGCCGCATCCTCGAAGCGGAGGACCTCGAGGCGGCTCGGGCCGCCCGAGAACAGGCCGAGGCGGCAAAGCAAGCCACGGCGGGCGACTCGGACTTGCAGCTCGCCCCGTCCGACAGCGACGCCGGCTTCGCCAGCCTGGCTGAGCCCAATCAGCCGGGCGATGCGGAAGGGACCGGGCTAAGCTTGGCCGACGACGAGCCGCTTGAACTCGAACTCGACGACGCCAGCGGCAGCGGCAGCCAGTTGTCGGGGCTCTCAGGCGTGGAACTCGCCGCGGACGAAGACGACGACTTCGTGCTCGGCGACTCGGGCAGCGACATCACCGCCTCGGCGGCCGACAGCGGTATCAACCTCGCCCCCGCCGATAGCGGCATCGCCATCGGCGACGCCTCGCAGATCCTGGGCGAGTCGGCCGTAGGATCATCGTTCGACCTCAGCGGGATTGGCTCGAGCGTGGTGGGGGGCTCGCAGGCGATGCAATCGGCGGAACTCTCCTCCAGCGAAGACTTCCTGCTGACCCCTGTCGGCGCCGCCGACGACGATGACGAAGAAGACAGTTCTCAAATCATCGCCGTCG
>JBCCZD010000014.1:0-30373 GCA_039188275.1 Planctomycetota bacterium | reverse complement strand
GCCAGGAAGCCGGCGCCGACGTAGGTGATGCGGAACATTACCTTCTCAAGGAAGTCGGCCGTCCGCTTGCCGGGCCGGTAGCCGGGGATAAACGATCCGTAGTTCCGCAGGTTCTCGGCGATGTCCTTCGGGTTGAAGGTAATCGCTGTCCAGAAGTAGCAGAAGAAGTAGATCAGCGCCAGGAAGGTGATGTTGTAGACGAACGCGTCCCGACCGAAGGCGGCGCCGATCGCTTTGATGGCCGACTTCCACCAAGCGGGCTCGCCTGCAGCGAAGGCGCCCAGGCCCGACGGGCCGAAGACGATCAGCGGGAACATCATCAGGCTGCTGGCGAAGATGATCGGCATGACGCCCGCCTGGTTGACCTTCAGCGGCAGGTACGAGCGGCCTCCGCCCGCCTGCTTGCGGCCCCGCTGGTGCTTAGCGCTCTGCATCGGGATGCGGCGCTGGCCGAGCGTGATGAACACGACCCCCGCCACCACGGCGACGAAGATGGCCGCCAGCAGGATCAGCTTGGGCGGGTCGAGCTTGCCGGTCGCGTCGCCCAGCGTTGGCGTCGCGTTGCTCAGCAGCTCGTAGCCGGCGATCGGCATCTGCGCGAGGATGCCCGCCATGATCAGCAGGCTGATGCCGTTGCCGATGCCGTACTCGTCGATCTGCTCGCCTAGCCACATCAGGAAGACGGTGCCGCAGGTCATCGTCATCACGGCGACCAGCTTCCAGCTCAGGTACATGCTGCCCGCCGCGGGGTCCACCAAGAAGTGGTCCGCGATGAGTTTCTGCCCCTCGCCGAAAGTCGTGACGAAGAACCAGCTCTGGATCAGGCAGAGCACCACGGTCGCGTACCGGGTATATTCGTTGATCTTCTTGCGGCCCGCCTCGCCCTCTTTCTGCAGCGCTTCGAGCTGCGGGATGACGCTCCCCAGCAACTGGAAGATGATCGAGGCCGAGATGTAGGGCATGATGCCCAGGCCGAAGATCGTGATATTATTGAGCTGCGCCGCGCTGAGCACCTGCACCGTCTTCAGGATGTCGTTCAGCCCCGAAGACTGGCCCGTAAAGTCGGCCAGCTTGTCGGCGTCGACGATCGGCAGGTTGATCTGGAAGCCGATGCGGTAGATCGCCAGCATCAGCAGCGTGAGGCCTATCTTCCGCTTCAGTTCGGGGATCTGCCAGACGACGCGGAGTTTTTCGAGCATGGCTCTGAGCTGGTTTGCGGGGGGCGGCGATGCGGGGCACGCTCGCCGGCGATCCGGCGGCCGCCTGGTAGACGGCCAATGGCTAGGCGGCCCACGCGCAGGCAACCGACGGGCCGCGGACTGGGCGACGACGACTGACCGCACCCTACACTCTCTGCCCGGCGGCGGGCTAGGCCAAGCGGGCCATCGACCCGGCTCAGCCAACCCGTCAGCCCCCGGTCGGCAGCCTTGGTCAGCTACCCGCCTTCTTCGCGGCGCGTGCCGCCCGCTTCTTTTCTTCGACGGGGGTCTTGCCGGGCAGCGTCACGGCTTCGCCCCCCGCCTTCTCGATCTTTTCCGCCGCCGACTTGCTGAAGGCGTGGGCCGAGATCGTCAGCTTCTTCGTGAGCTCGCCGTCGCCCAGCACCTTCAGCTTGTCGAACCTTCCCTTGGCGATGTTCTTCGCCTTGAGCGCCTCGACGGTCACCTCGTCCCCGGCAGCGAACGCGGCGTCGATTTGGCCAACGTTCACGACGACGATCGACTCGGCGAAGGGGTTGTTGAAGCCGCGTTTGGGCACCCGGCGGATCATCGGCATCGCGCCACCCGCGAAGGTCGGGTGCTGCGAGTGACCGGCGCGCGAGCCCTGCCCTTTGTGGCCCCGGCCCGAAGTCTTGCCGTGCCCCGAACCTGGGCCGCGGCCCAGCCGCTTCCGCTTGCGGTACTTCTTAATGCCGCGGTGGACGTCGTCAAGGATCATGGCATAGGACTCGTGGTTGGTGGCTTGTGGTTCGGGTGGCCAGCCGCGTGACGCCACGAGCCACCGACAACAGGCCACGACTCAAGAAAGCGTAACGCCGCGGAGGCGCTCGACCTCCGCCTTCGGCCGGAGCTGCTTGAGGGCTTCCATCGTCGCCTTCACCAGCGGGACCGGGTTATTCGAGCCAAAGCTCTTGGTCAGGATGTCGTGGATGCCGGCCGACTCGCACACGGCGCGGACCGCGCTGCCGGCGATCACGCCCGTACCGGGCGAAGCCGGCACCAGCACCACCTGCGAGCCGCCGAATCGGCCCTTCACGATATGGGGGATCGTCGAGCCTTCCATCGGCACCGCGATCATGTTCCGCATGCCCTCTTTGCGGGCCTTCTCGACGCTCGGCGGAACCTCGTTCGCCTTGCCGTAGCCCCACCCGACCTTGCCGTTGCCGTCGCCAACAACCACCATCGAGGCGAAGCTGAAACGCCGGCCGCCCTTCACCACGGCTGAGCAGCGCTTGATCTTGACGACGTTCTCGTTCAGCTCGCCACGCTGCTTCTCGCGGGGCTCGCCACGGTCTCGACGCTTGTTGTTTTGAGGGGGCATGCTTGTTGGTAGCTGGTGACTGGTGACTGGCGGTTCTAGTGACCGTTGTTCGGCGACAAAAAGTTAAGGTCGTGCCGTTGGCCCGCGCGTCAGCGGATGGGGCCGAAGTGCCTCAAAAATGCCGACGTGCCTCAAAGATACCGACGTGCCTCAAAAATCAAGCCCGCCCTCGCGGGCCGCCTCGGCGAGCGCCGCGACCCGGCCGTGGTACTGGCACGAACCACGGTCGAAGCAGACCGACTTGATGCCGGCCGCCTGGCAACGCTCGGCGATCGCTTTGCCGATGGCCGTCGCGGCTTCGACATTGCCGCCGTACTTGACCGAGCCGGCGAGGCCCTTGTCCAGCGTTGACGCGCTGGCGAGCGTCTTGCCAGCCTCGTCGTCGATCACCTGAACGGCGATGTTCTTCAGGCTGCGGGTGACGCTCAGCCGCGGGCGTTCGGCCGTGCCGCGTAGCCGCTTGCGGACGCGGAAGCGGCGTCGTTGACGCTGGCGGTTGATGGCGCGGTTGTGCTGCATGGTCGCTGGCTGTGAGGCGTGACTTGTGAAGCGTGGCTCGTGTTCTTGTCGGCCCGAGTGTTGCCCCCAGGAGGTTGCACCTTTGAGTTCGCAGCGCTACTGGTGGGTTCGCAGCGCTACTGGCCACGGCGAGTCTTAAAACCCGAGGGGCCGGTGCCCACTACTTGGCGGCCTTGCCGGCCTTCCGGCGGACTTGCTCGCCGTCGTAGCGGATGCCTTTCCCCTTGTAAGGCTCGGGCTTGCGGACGGCCCGGACCTCGGCGGCGAACTGCCCAACCTTCTGCTTGTCGGTCCCCTTCACCACAATGTGGGTTTGGTCGGGGCAGGTCACGTCCAGCTCTTTCGGGATCTTCTTGTGGATCTCATTGGCAAAGCCGACGCGGAGTTGAAGCGTGTCGCCCGAGATAGCGCCGAGGTAGCCGACGCCCTGGATCTCGAGCTTCTTCTCGTACCCCTGGCTGACGCCGACGACCATGTTTTGCACCAAAGCCCGGGTTAGGCCGTGGTAAGCCCGATCGGCACGGTCGTCCCCCTTGCGGGTGCAGAGAACCTGGTTGGCGCCCTCGTCAACCTCGACGCCGACTTCCGGCCGCAATGCGTAGATCAGCTTGCCCAGCTTGCCCTCGACGGTAATCTCGCCGCCGCCGACGGAGACCTTCACGCCGTCGGGGATCGTTACAGGTTTCTTACCAAGTCGAGACATGGGAGTAGGTCTGCCGGCTATCGGCTGTCAGCTTGTGATCGATCGTGGGAAAACGTTGTTGCTTGCACGCCGGCGGACAGCGGGCGACGGCCTCTTACCACAACTCGCAGAGGACCTCACCGCCAAGGTTCCGCTGGCGGGCTTCGCGGTCGCTAATGACGCCGCGGCTGGTGCTGATCACGGAGATACCCAGCCCGTTTAAGACGGGGCGGAGCCGACGCGCCTGGGCGTAAACCCGGCGCCCCGGGGAGCTAACCCGCTTGATGTGCTGGATCACCCGCTCGCCGTTCGGGCCGTACTTCAGGTCGATGTGCAGCTCGGCGCCGGGGGCGCCCTCTTCTTGTTCTTCGTGCCAGTCCCAGATGTAGCCCTCACGCTTCAACACTTCGGCCAAACCCCGCTTTACCTTGGAAAGCGGCATCCTCACGTTCGGCCGTTCAACGCTTACCGCGTTGCGGATCCGGGTGAGCATATCGGCGATCGGGTCGGTCATCATGGGGGGATCAGGCGCTAGGTTCTAGGCGGTAGGGGTTAGGGATCGAATGGGCAGATGATTTGTTCGGCCAACTAAACGCCGCGGCTGGGGCGTCGCCTAGTCCTTGGTGTCTTCGCGCTGGAACGGGAAACCCATCAGCTCCAGCAGCGTCCGCGAGTCGTCGTTCGAACCGCCGCTGATGCACAGGGCGATGTTCATGCCCTGCGGCCGCGTGTACTTGTCCGGGTTGAGCTCAGGGAAGACGAGCTGCTCCGACAGCCCCAGGCTGTAGTTCCCGTTGCCGTCAAACGCATTGGGCTTGCAGCCGCGGAAGT
Organism: Planctomycetota bacterium; assembly: GCA_039188275.1. Classification (GTDB taxonomy): domain Bacteria; phylum Planctomycetota; class Planctomycetia; order Pirellulales; family Lacipirellulaceae; genus JBCCQL01. The sequence goes on along the minus strand of JBCCZD010000014.1, from coordinate 25,800 downwards.
CTCGCACGCGCGGCAACACGATCGAGATCAGCCGGTCCATAAACTCGTACATGCGGGCGCCGCGGAGGGTCACCTTGGCGCCGATCGGCATCCCCTCGCGGAGCTTGAAGCCGGCGATCGACTTCCGCGCCCGGCAGACCATCGCTTTTTGGCCCGTGATATCGGCCAACGCGGAAGTCGCCTCCTCGACGTGTTTCTTGTCGCTGATCGCCGAGCCAACGCCCATGCTGACGACGATCTTGTCGAGCCGCGGCAGCGAAAGGCGATTGTCTCGGCCGAGCTTCTGCTTGAGCGACGGCAGGATCTCGGTTTCGAATTGTTCTTTCAGGCGGGCCATGGATGGCGATCGGTTGTCAGCTGTCGGTTGCCAGTAATGGCTGTGCCGGCCGGCGCCCGACAGCCACTCTCTCAGTCAGTCACTTCTTCGCGTATCGGGCTTTCGCGGGCGCGATCTGGCCCTGACCCGCGTCGCACTTCTTGCAGTACCGCTCTTTCGAGCCGTCGTCCAAGTAACGGGCGCCCAGCCGCGATGGCTGGCCGCACGACTCGCAGAAATACATCAGGTTCGAGAGCTGCACCGGCATCTCTTTGCTGAGCCGGCCGCCCTGCGGGTTCCGCTGACTGCGCTGCACGTGCTTGTAGACCAGGCCCACGCCCTCGACGATCGCCTTGCCGGCTTGGCGGTCGATGGCGGTGACTTTGCTCTGCTTGCCGCGGTCGGCGCCGGCGATCACTTTGACGGTGTCGCCTGTCTTGATCAGCATGTCTGGTAACTCTTGGTCGGTGGCTTGTGGTTTGGGGTCCGGCTTGGGCCCGGGCTTTAGACCGCGGGGCACAAACCACAAATCACACTCAAACGACTTCGTTGGCGAGGCTCACAATCTTCATGAACCGGCGGTCCCGCAACTCGCGGGCGACGGCGCCGAAGATCCGCGTGCCACGCGGGTTGTTGTCTTTGTCGATCAGCACCACGGCGTTGGAGTCGAACCGTACGTAGCTGCCGTCGGGTCGGCGGCAAGGGGCCTTCGCCCGCACGATCACCCCGCGGACAACCGCCTTCTTCTTCACCTCGCTGCCGGGGATCACGCTCTTCACGCTGCAGATGATCACGTCACCCAGCGTGGCGAACCGCCGCCGGCTGCCGCCCAGCACCTTGATGAACATCACCTCTTTCGCGCCGGTATTATCGGCGACGTTCAACCTCGATTGCATCTGAATCATGGGAAGCGTCTGTTGGCTGTTCGCGATTGACCGCCGGGCTGCCGCCTACGAGACCACGCTCTAAGCGGCGGGCTCTAGTCACTCTTCGATCACTCTTCGATCACTCTTCGATCACTCTTCGATCACTCTTCGACGGGGCCGGCGCCATCCGGCGGCGGCGGCTCCGTGCTGTTTTCGCTGTTCGGTCGATCGCCGCTGGAACCGTCGGAGTCCGCTTTGGCCTCCTGCGCCAAGGCCAGCTTCCGGGCGGCCCGCATCGCGGCGATGTCGACCTGGGCGCTCTTGGTCACCACCCGGACCAGCTCCCAGCGCTTGGTCTTCGAGCGCGGCGGGCACTCGATGATCTCAACCGTGTCGCCCTCCTGCGACTCGTTGCCTTCGTCGTGGACGTGGCAAACCGTGCGGCGCTGGATGAACTTGCCATACTTGGGGTGCTTAACCGATCGGCCAATCTCTACCCGACGGCTCTTGTCCATCCGGTCGCTGGTCACGACGCCGATCACTTGTTTCTTGGGCATAACGGTCTCTTAAGCCTCGCGGGCTTGTCTCGGGCTCTCGGTTAGCTCGCGGGCGTTTCGGTGGGCTCGGCGGCCTGGAGACGCTCGGCCTGGAGACGCTCGGTTTGGATCGTCTTGACACGGGCGACGACCCGCCGGTTGCGCCGCAGCTCACTGGGGGCGTCGAGCCGCTCGGTCTGCGACTGGATCCTCAACCGGAACAAGTTGTCGGCGGCTTCCTTGAGCGTGAGCTCAAGCTGCTCGTCGCTCATCTCGCGTAGTTCTTTAACGGTATCCATAAGCAAGCGCCTGGTGTTAAGGCCCAGCCGATGGGGTTCGGGCGGTAGGCGCCGTTGCCCCACGACACCGGAACCCTTTGTTGCTAGTAAATCGCTACTAAATCGTCTGCTCGCGTTTCACCAGGCGGACCTTCAGCGGCATCTTGTGGGCCAAGCGGGCGAAGCAGATCTTCGCCGCGGCCTCGGTGATGCCGGCGACCTCGTACAGCACCGTGCCGGGCTTCACGACCGCCGCCCAGTAGTCGGGCTCGCCTTTGCCCTTGCCCATCCGGGTTTCGAGCGGGATCGAGGTCACCGACTTATGTGGGAAGATGCGGATGTAAAGCCGCCCCTCCCCACGCACGTACTGCTGCGCGGCGATACGGCCGGCCTCGATCGTCTGGGCGCTGATCCATCCGCCCTCGACCGCCTGCAACCCGAACTCGCCAAAGACGACGCGATTCCCACGGGTCGCGTTACCTTTTATACGACCTCTTTGGCTTTTTCTGTGCTTGACCCTCTTGGGCATCAGCGCCATCGTCTTGGTCCTCGTACTCGCCTTGGTTGACCCACACCTGGACGCCTATGTGCCCCTGCGCGGTCTTTGCTTCAACAAAACCGTAATCGATCTTCGCCCGCAGCGTGCTCAGCGGGATCGAGCCCGCGATCTGCTTCTCGCGACGCGCCATCTCGGCGCCGCCGAGCCGGCCGGCGAGCTGAACCTTGATCCCCTTGGCGCCCGCCTCCATGGTTTGCTCGAGCGCCCGCTTGATCGTCCGGCGGAACGCCATCCGCTTGCCCAACTGCTCAGCGATGTCCTCGGCGACCAGGTGCGCCTGGATCTCCGGGCGGCCGATCTCCTCGATCTTGATGTTGATCCGCCGGCCGATGAGGTTTTGCAGCTCGTCCTGCAGCACCTCGACCTGCTGGCCCTTGCGACCAATAATCACGCCCGGCCGAGCGGCGTGGAGCACCACGCGGACCTCGTCGCGGGTCCGCTCGATCTCGATCTTCGGGATGCCGGCAAACTTGTACTTCTTGGCCACGTAGTCACGCAGCTTCTTATCCTCAAGGAGGAGCTCAGAGAACTCCTTCTTCGAGGCGTACCAGCGGCTCTTCCAGTCGAGCATGACGCCCGTGCGGAAGCCGATTGGATTAACTTTTTGACCCATGAGTGAGTTGGTTGCTCGTGGCTTTTGAGGCGTGCTTGGCTTATGGGGCGTGGCTTGAGGGGCGTGGCTTGCGTCGGCAGCCACCTGCTCATCCGCTACTACTCAACCGCTACGGTGATGTGGCTGAACCGCTTCTTGATGATGTGGGCCATGCCTCGGGCGCCGGGGCGGAGCCGCTTGAACATCGGTCCGCCGTCGATCCGCACGTCGACGACCCGCAGGCCCGCCTTGTTGGGCGCCCCGCGATCCTCCGCGTTGGCGAACGCGCTCGCCAGCACCTTCTCAAGCATCCGGGCGCCGCGGTGCGGCTGGAACTTGAGGATCGCCAGGGCGTCGTCTACCTTCTCGCCACGGATCAGGTTGGCCAGAGGCCGGACCTTCTGCGCGCTGATGCGGGCGTGTCGGTGAGTTGCTTTGTAAGCCATCGTTAAGCCTTCAGCCGTCAGCTTGCCGCGGTCAGCCGAGCCCCGTTCAGCCGACGACTGAAAGCCGACAACCCAGTGTTACTTCTTGCCCTTGCCGCCGTGGCCACGGAACGTCCGAGTAGGCGAAAACTCGCCCAGCTTGTGGCCAACCATGTCCTCGGTCACAAACACCTTCACGTGCATCTTGCCGTTGTGGACCATAAACGTGTGCCCGACGAACTCCGGGACGATCGTGCAGGCCCGGGCCCAAGTCGTGATCGGGTTCTTCGTGCCCGCGTCGTTTTGCCTGTCCACCTTGAGGTAGAGCTTAGGATCGACGTACGGGCCCTTTTTCTGGGAGCGACTCATTGTTTCGAGCTTATTGGTTCGAGCTTTTTTCGAGCTTTCAGCTATTGCCGTCGGCTATCAGCTTGAAGGAAGGCCGGGCAAACGCGCCCGGAGGACCGACTGACGACCGCTGAACACTCCCTTACTACTTCTTAACCAACTTCTGGACTCCGTAACGCTTGGACTTTCGGCGGCGAACGATCGCGGCGTTGGACGGCTTACGGCGCTGGCGTGTCATGCCGCCCTTGGCGCTCTTTCCGGTCGGGCTGACCGGGTGCCGACCGCCCTTCGTCCGGCCCTCGCCGCCGCCGTGAGGGTGGTCGATCGGGTTCATTGCGGTGCCACGAACGTGCGGTCGGCGGCCAAGCCAACGCTTGCGACCCGCCTTGCCGAGCACGACCGCCGAGTGGTCGCCGTTGCCGGTCGAGCCGATCGTCGCCCGGCACGCGGCCGGGACCCGGCGGATCTCGCCGCTGGGGAGCGAGATCTGCGCCCAGTCCGCCTCGCGTGCCATCAGCGTCGCGCTTGTGCCGGCGCTCCGGCAGAGCACGCCGCCGTTGCCGGCGCGGAGCTCGACGTTGTGGATCACCGTCGCGAGCGGGATGGCGCTCAGGGGCAGGCAGTTGCCAACGGTCGGCGGAGCGTCGGCCCCGCTCATGACGCTGTCACCCGCCTTCAGGCCGGCGGGGGCGATGATGTAGCGCTTCTCGCCGTCTTCGTACTTCAGCAGCGCGATGCGGGCCGAGCGGTTCGGGTCGTACTGGATCGAGTCGACCTCGGCGGCGACGCCGTCTTTGTTGCGTCGGAAGTCGATGAGTCGGTACCGGCGCTTGTGCCCGCCACCCCGGTGCCGGCAGGTGATCTTGCCCTGGTTGTTGCGGCCGCCCGTTTTGACGATAGGGCGGAGGAGCGACTTCTCTGGCTTCGCCCCCTTGGTGAGCTCAGCGAAGTCGCTGACCGAGGCGTTGCGTCGCCCGGCGCTGGTCGGCTTGTACTTGCGGATGCCCATGGCGGCTTTCAGCAGTCAGCTATCAGTGGTCGGCCCTCGGCGGCCCATCGTGAATGACGACCGACGCGGGCCCCGACGCTAGAAAAAGTCAATCCGGTGTTCGTCATCAAGGGTCACGATAGCCTTCTTCCAGTCGCTTGTGCGACCGAGCCGGAACTTGGTCCGGCGGGCCTTGCCCTTGCGGTTTTGGGTCGCCACTTTGACGACCTTTACGTCAAACAGCTCCTCGACCGCACGGCGGACGTCCTCTTTGGTCGCCAACCGATTGATCTGGAAGGTGTACGCGTTGTCTTCGGTCGAGCGATCAACGCCCTTCTCCGTCACCAGCGGCCGCAAAATGACCTGATGCGGTTCGAGCTCGATCGTCGTCTTGTGAGGAATATGCTGGGGCATGTTAGCTGTCGGCCCTAAATCGGTCGGCCCTAAATCGGTCGGCCCTAAATCGGTCGGCCCCAAATCGGTCGGCCCTGTAACGGTCGGCCCTGGCGTGTCGGTCTCGCCCCCCTCGCCCGGCCCGCAGGCGTGAACGGCACGTTACGCGTTGTCTCCGGAGCCGCCTGCGTCGGGCGACTCGGCCGGTGAGCCACCGTTTGCTTTGGACCTCATCGCGTCGAGCGCCGCCTTGGTGAATAGCACCTTGCGGCTCGACAGCAAGCTCAACGCATTGAGCTCATCGGCCGGCGAGACACTCACCGCGGCGATGTTGCGGGCGCTCTTGTAAACGTTGGTGTCGTTGCCGTCGGTCGCGACCAAAACGGAGGTCGCGTCGCAGCCCAGGTTCTTTAGGATCTGGGCCATGTCCTTGGTCTTTGGCGACTCGAACTTCAGCTCGTCGATGATCACCAGCTCTTCATCCTGCACCTTGGACGCCATCGCCATCCGCGTCGCGAGCTTGAGCGCCTTGCGGGGCAAAGAATACGAGTAGTCACGCGGCTTGATGGCGAAGATATGCCCACCGCCCCGCCGGACGCCGCTCCGCCGGCTGCCCGCGCGAGCGTTGCCGGTACCCTTCTGGCGGTACATCTTCTTGGTCGAACCGGCGACTTCACTGCGGGTCTTGGTCTTGTGAGAACCTTGCCGGCGGTTGGCCTGGTACATCACCACCGCGTCGTGCAGCAACTGCTTGTTGATGCGGTCGGCAAAGTCGGCGGGCTCGACGTTGTACGTCCCCACCTTGTTGCCTTTTCGATCGTGGACAGTGAGCTTGGCCATATTGGAGCAATCAGCTTTCAGCGGTCAACAAGCGGGGTTCCGGTGACGACGATTCAGCAGCGACGGTCAAACACCGAACGCCCTAACACCGAACGCCAGACGCCGGCAGCGAACGCTTCCTCAAAGTTTGTTCGTCTTCTTAATCATCACGTAACCGCCATTGGGGCCGGGCACCGCGCCGCGGAGGATGAGGAGGTTATTCTCGCCGTCGACGCGGACCAGCGCCTGGTTGCGGACGGTCGTCCTCGCGTTGCCGTACTGGCCGGCCATACGGATACCCTTGAACAGGCGGCTCGGGTACGCGCTGCAGCCGGTGCCGCCGGCGTGGCGGTGACACTTCTTGACGCCGTGCGACGCCCGTTGGCCCGCGAAGTTATGGCGCTTCATCACGCCGGAGAAACCGCGGCCCTTGCTCGTCGCGGTGACGTCGACCTTCGCGACCTCGGCGAAGGCCTCGACCGTGACCGACCCGCCAATCTGCAATCCGCCAGGCTCGCCACGGATCTCGCGGACGAACCGCTTCGGCTCGCAGCCCGCTTTAGCGGGCAACTCAGCGCCGGCGGCAGAACGCTTCTTTGAACGCTTGCTCTCGAGCTTCGCGACGTGGCCACGCTCGCTGCGGCTTGCCAGCCGCCGCGGTTTGTCGAGGTAGCCGATCTGGACGGCGGAATAACCATCTCGCTCGGGGGTGCGCACCTGCAAGACATCGCAGGGGCCCGCCTCGATAACTGTCACCGGGATCGCCTTGCCCGCTTCGTCAAAAACCTGCGTCATCCCGACCTTTCGGCCAAGGATCCCGAAGGCTTGTTCAGTGGTGGCGCCAGAATTGGCCATGCCAACTACTTTCAACTTCAAGCGGGGGTGGTGCTGATCTCGGTCTGCCGTACGGGAGACACGCGGTCTAGTCTTCAGCCAGGCGCCTATGGCGGCCGGCTTTTATTCGACTAGGCCCCGGCTTACCCGACAGGCTTCCAGTCAATCGGTTCTCTGGTGCTGTTATTCAATCGGCTCCGACAACGAAATCCGCACGGAGCCTATACTCTATCGCATTCTTTAGCCGGCGTTCGCCTTGATTTTGATGTCAACGCCGGCCGGGAGGCTCAGCTTGTTGAGGGCTTCGATCGTTTTGGCCGTGGCCTGAACGATGTCGATGAGCCGCTTGTGCGTCCGGATCTCGAACTGCTGTCGCGATTTTTTGTCGACGTGGGGGCCACGCAAAACCGTGTAGCGCTCGATCCGAGTTGGGAGCGGGATCGGGCCGTGAACGACCGAGTTGGTCCGTTTCGCCGTGTCGACGATCTCCGCCGCGCTCTGGTCGAGGGCGGCGTGGTCGTAGGCCTCCATCCGGATGCGGATTACTTCTTGAGCTGCCGCCACGTTCCTGTCGCCCCGGGGAGGGGGCGCCTCGATGGACTGCGGTCCCACGCCTGGGCAGCGGGGTGGCCGTCGACACAATTCCCAAACAACACGGTCTCTCCCCGCCTGTAGTGGAGAATCGCCAAATTTACGACCAGCCCCGCGAGTCGTCAACCCGCCTTCCGCCCGTTTTTGTCGGCTCTTCGCGTCGCCTGCGGGGCACATCCTTGCTTGTCGATTTATGCTCGTCGATTTGTATCTCGGTGCTGGTTACAGGTAAGGTGAGGGCTCCATCCGATGGGGTCGCCGCCCGCCTGCCCCTGCCCAACTCCGACCAGACTCTCCAGCTACGCCGGCCAGCCACACGGGGTCCGGTCAGCCAAACGGGGAACGAGCCGTTGTCTCGCTGCACGTTGACGCCGTCGGTTGTGTTGCTCGCTCTGCTGGCGATCGTCGGCGGGGAGCCGAAGAACGGGCTCGCCCGCGATGCGGTTGCCGACGAGCAGCTCGCTTTTTTTGAGCAACGGATCCGGCCGGTGCTGGTCGAGCACTGCTACGAATGCCACTCGGCAGACGCCAAAATCTTGCAGGCGGGGCTCCGCGCGGACACGCGGGCCGGGATGCGGCAAGGCGGGGATTCGGGTCCCGCGGTCGTGCCATACGACGAAGAGGCCGGCACGCTGATGGCCGCGCTTCGCCACGAGACGTTCGACATGCCCCCGTCGGGCAAGCTACCGGCGGAGGTGATCGCCGACTTCTCCCGTTGGGTGCGCGAGGGCGCCATGGACCCTCGCGAAGCCCTGGGCGACGAGGGTTTGGCGGGCGCGTCGGGCGTCCGTCGGGCCGACGGCATCCTTAACCGGATCGACTACGAGCACGGGCGCCAGCACTGGGCGTTTACCCCACCGGCGGAAGTCACCGCTCCGTTGGTTTACCGCCGTGATTGGGTGCGGACCCCGGTCGACACGTTTGTCCTCTCGGCACTTGAATCAGTCGACGCCGACCCGAGCCTGGAGGCCGACCGCGCGACGCTCCTCCGCCGCCTGAGTTTCGACCTGGTGGGCCTGCCGCCGACGCCCGCGGAGCTGGACGCGTTCTTGTCCGACGAGCGCCCCGACGCGTACGAGCGGCTGGTCGACCGGCTGCTCGCTTCGCCGCACTACGGCGAGCGGTGGGGTCGGCATTGGCTGGATGTCGTCCGGTACTCCGATTCGAACGGTTTGGACGAGAACTACTACTTCGGCTACGCCTGGCGGTACCGCGACTACGTCGTGCGGGCGTTCAACGCGGACAAGCCGTACGACGAGTTTGTCGCCGAGCAACTCGCCGGTGACCTTTTGGCGTCGCGGCCCGACTACCGGGGTGACCACCAGAAGCAAGCCGACGCGTTGACCGCCACCGGGGTGTTGGCGATCGGTCCGAAGATGCAGGCGGAGCGCGACAATCAGAAGCGCGTGATGGACACCATCGACGAGCTGTTGAATGTCACCGGCCAGGCGTTCCTAGGCCTGTCGGTCGCTTGCGCCCGCTGCCACGACCACAAGTTCGACCCGATCGCCCAGGCCGACTACTACGCCATGGCGGGGCTGTTCCGCTGCTGCGTCGGCAAGCAGGGAAAGCGGCGTGACGCGCCCCTGGCGTCGGGCGAAGCGCTGCGTGAATACCGTGAGGCCGAACGCAAGCACCTCGAGGTCAAAGCCGAGGACGACCGCCGGGGCAAGCTGATCCGCGACCTGCACCGCCGGATTGCCGAACGCCCGCCGGATGCGGAAGCGCTTGAAAAAGAGCTCGAAGTCTTGCTTTCCGACCGGCCAGAACTGCAACGGGAGATGGTCCGGCTGCGGCGCGAGCTCGACAACTTCCCGCGCATCCACACCATGCACCAAGGCAAGCCGAGCGACTTGCCGGTGCATATCCGCGGCAGCCATATGAATCTGGCCGACCAACCGACGCCACGCGGCCCGCTGCCGTTGTTTGATGATTCGGTCAGCAGGCCGGCGATCGCCGGCCGCGAGCCGGGCCGGCTGCAACTGGCACAGTGGCTGACCGACCCACGCCACCCGCTCACGGCGCGGGTAATGGTCAACCGGATCTGGCAGGGCCATTTCGGGCGCGGGCTGGTCGACACGCCAAACGACTTCGGCTACCGAGGCTCGCCGCCGACGCACCCCGAGCTGCTCGACTTCCTGGCTCGCGAGTTCATCGCCGGCGGCTGGTCGATCAAGCGGATGCACCGGCTGATCCTCCTCAGCAGCACGTACCGCCAGTCGAGCCGCCACCGCGCAGCCTCCGCGGCCGTCGATCCAGAGAACCGTTTACTGTGGCGCCAGAACCGTCGCCGGCTAGAGGCCGAGCCGATCCGCGACAACCTGCTGGCGGTCGCCGGGCTGTTGGACCGGACGATCGGCGGCCGGGTCTTCGACTTCCCCAACGGCGAGCGTGTGACCGACGACCGATCACGCAACAAGGCGATCGACAGCTACCGCAGCCACCGCCGAGCGATCTACCTGCCGGTGATCCGCGTGGCGACGTACCCGATGTTCACGACCTTTGACCTGGCCGACCCCTCGCGACCGCTCGCCGGCCGGGACGCGTCGGTCGTGGCGCCGCAGGCGTTGTACATGATGAACGGCCAGCTCGCCCTCGATGCGGCGTCGGGCTTCGCCGAACGGTTGAGTGAGCGTATCGACGTCGGCGCGGCGGCGGCAATCAGCCACGCTTACCGCCTCGCCTACGGCCGGTCGCCGACGGAGGAGGAGCAGCGGGCTTCGGTTGCGTTTCTCGACGAGAACGCCCACCTGCCGCGCGATGCCTTGTGGCGGGACTACTGCCAGGCGCTGATGGCCGCCAGCGAATTCATCTATATCGACTAGTCCTTTCCGTCGATTGACCCGCCCGCCTCCGGGCGCACCCCCGATCGAATCGCCCGCAGCTCCGCCATGCCACACGCCCCGCCGCCGCACACGTACCAGCCGACGAGTCGTCGCGAGATGCTGCGGCATTGCTGCGCGGGGTTCGGCGGCGTGGCCCTGGCGGGGTTGTTGGGCGAGCAGGCCCGGGCCGCCGGCGCCGCGGCGCCGCATTTCGCCCCCCGCGCGAAGCGGGTGATCTTCCTGTTCATGCACGGCGGCCCGTCGAGCGTCGACACCTTCGACTACAAGCCAGAGCTGCAGCGGATGGACGGCCAGCCGCTGCCGGTCGACCGGCCGCGGGTGACCTTCGCCAAGACGGGCGTGCTGCTAAAGTCGCCCTTCAAATTCCGCCAGCACGGTGAGTCCGGCGCCTGGGTCAGCGAGCTCTTCCCGCACGTCGCCGGCGTCGTGGACGAGCTGTGCATGCTCAAGTCGGTCCACGGCACCAACCCGGCTCACGGCGGCGCGTTGCTGGCACTGCACACCGGCTCGACGACGTTCGTGCGGCCCAGCATGGGTTCGTGGGTGTTGTACGGTTTGGGCAGCGAGAACGAGAACCTGCCCGGCTTTGTGACGATCTGCCCCACCCTGGGCCACGGCGGCGTGAACAACTGGTCGAGCGGCTTCCTGCCCGCGGTAAACCAGGGCGTCCCGCTGGGCAAGGCGAACAGCCCGGCGGGCGACGTCACGCTGCGGGACCTGCACCCCGCGTTGCCCGCGACACGCCAACGCCAGCAGCTCGACTTCATCCGCCGGCTGAACGAGCAACAACTCCAAGCGACCGGACCGGACCGGGCACTCGAGGCGCGTATCCAGTCGTTCGAGCTCGCCTTCCGCATGCAAACCCAGGCGCCCGGGGCGCTCGACCTGTCGCAAGAGTCGAAGGCGACCACCGGCCGCTACGGCCTCGACAACAAGCCGACAGCCCACTTCGCCCGCCAGTGCCTGCTGGCCCGGCGGCTGGTTGAGCGGGGCGTCCGCTTCGTGCAGTGCACGCACAGCTACAAGTGGGACCAGCACGCAAACCTAGAACCGGTGCACCGCAAGAACGCCATGGAGGTCGACCAGCCGATCGCCGCGCTGATCGACGACCTCAAGAGCCGCGGCCTGCTGGACGAGACGCTCGTCCTGTGGGGAGGAGAGTTCGGCCGTACGCCGACCGCCCAAAACCAGGGCAGCCGGCAGAAGACAGGTCGCGACCACAACCCCGAAGGCTTCACCATGTGGATGGCGGGCGGCGGCGTGAAGCCGGGCTTCAGCTACGGCGCAACGGACCCGTGGGGCTACTACGCCGTGGAGGACCGGATGCACATCCACGACCTTCACGCCACGCTGCTGCACCTGTTGGGCATCGACCACACGCGGCTGACCTACCGCTACGCGGGCCGTGACTTCCGGCTGACGGACGTCGAGGGCGTGGTGGCGGATAAGATCCTCGCTTGAGGCCGCCGCGCCGGACTCTCGCTCTGACGCGGAACCGACCGTCTCGCGGCGCCGACTCCCCCCGCCACTGAATTTCTCCCAGCCGCTGAGCTATCGGGGCAATCTACGCCGTTGAATTTACCGACGGCGTTTTGTTGACACCGTGCCCAGTCCGGCGACGATAGCCGGTGAGTCCGCGCGCTGACCTCCCCGCCCCCCACGTGGCGCCCGAACGCCACGCCCCTGCCCTTGCCGGAGAACCCCGATGCCTCGACCCTCCGCCCGCCGCTGGACGGGCCTGATGATTGCCGCCGCGTTCGTCGCCACCCCCCTCGCGGCGAGCGCCACGCCACCGGCTGACATGCGGAGCCACGCCAAGTCGCTAGAAGTCGTCCCGGCAGACGCGGCGTTCTACCTCGCCTGGCTGAAGAACCGGGAGCAGATCGACCTGATGCTCCAGACCAACGCCTGGCGGCGGCTCACCACCATCCCCATGCTGCAGCTCGGGTGGTCACAGGTCGAGACGCAGTGGCGCTTCCCTTCCGACCCGACCGTGCAGCTGGTAAAGGACTGGGTCGAGAGCGGCGAGGGCCAAGAATTCCTGGCGTTGCTCGGCGAGATGACCTCCGACGAAGTGTTCGTTTACGGCGAAGCCTCGTGCACGCGGTTCGTGCAAGTCGCCGTCGAGATCAGCTCGGCGGTGAACCAAGCGCGCTACCGGGCGCTGGGCGACGCGCTCAGTGGGGACGGAGAGGAGGAGATCGGCGAGCAGATGACGGACTCGCTCCGCGGGCTCGTCGACGACTACGGCGAGCAACTCGTGGCGCCCGGGTTGGTGATGGGCTTCCGTGTGCAGGACGCCGAGCGGGGCAGCCGGCTTCTCGACCGCGCTGAACAGGAACTCCGCAAGCTGGCTGAGCAGTGCCCCGTGCCGATCGGCGACGACCTCCGGCGTTCGCGAGTCGAGGGACGCGACCTCCTTTCGCTAACCCTCTCGACCAAGATGCTGCCGTGGGAAGACATCCAAGTAGAAATGGCCGACAGCCCCGAAGCCTACGAGATGCTCCGCGAGCTGGCCGACGGCAAGCAGGTGGTGCTATCAATCGGCGTGGTGCGGGGCTTCGTGGTCTTCACCATGGGAGACCGTGCCGACGTCTTCGCCCCGCCGGTCGCCACGGGGCTGGGCGCCGGCGCGTCCGCGACGCCGCTGATGGTCGACCTGCCGGCGTTCCGGCGGCTAGATAAACACGCCGGCGAGCGGGTGACGAGCCTCGCCTACGCGGGCGCCGAGTTCCAGCGTGCGGCGAACTCCAACGAGCAGACCTTCCGCGACCTGGCCGACATGGGCAAGGGCCTGCTGCCGCTCGCCGAGTTGCCCGACGGGCTTGAAGCGGTGATCAAGCGAGACATCGACGAGCTCGCCGCAGACCTCACGGCGCTCCTGCCCGATCCGGGCGCCACCGCGGCGATTGGTTTCATGACCGAGCGGGGCTACGAGACCTTCGCCTACACCCAGGCGGCCGCCGGCGGCGTTGTGCCGTCGCGGCCACTAACGCTGATCGATCACCTGGGCGCCGACTCGCTCGCCTGGGTCGTGGCCCGCGGCAAGCGGTCGGTCGGGGGCTACGACAGAGCGGTCGGTTGGATGCGCCGGATTGTTGGCCACGCCGAGGCGATCGCCCGCGAGACCGCGCCGGAGGACTGGACTGAGTACGAAGCGGCGCGACGGATGGCGGCCCCGCTGCTCAAGCGGCTAGACGACGCGACGCGGGACAGCCTGATCCCGGGCCTGGCGGACGGGCAGTCGGCCCTGGTGCTGAACACGTCCGCCGCCGATGCCGAGTGGTGCGAGTTCATGCCGCCGTCGGACACCGAGCTGCCGCTGCCCGCGCCGGTGATCCTCTGGGGGGTCAGCGACGCCGCCCTTGTAGAGCGTGGCGCGCGGGAGTACTTCGACGTCACCCAGCAGGCGATCGACGCCGCGCAACAAGCGGCGCCGGACGCCGTCCCCGCGTTTTCGATCCCGGCGCCGATCGAGTCGACGATCGAGGGCGGCGTGATGTACGGCTACCAGCTGCCCGCGGAGTGGGGCGCCAGCGGGCGGATCATGCCGCACGCCTGCCTCGGCGAATCGGTGCTCCTGGTGGGCGTCCTGCCTGAGCTGAGCGAACGGCTGCTACCCGGGAATCGGCCGGGCGTCGAAGGCCCCGCCGCCGAGTTCGACCGCCCCCTCGCCTCGGCCGGGTACGTCGACCTTGCGGGCTGCATCGATGCGCTCCGCCCATGGATCGACTACGGCATCCAGTTCGGCGTCGAGAACGCGGGTGACGAGGGCGCCCAGATAATCGCGATGGCCGGCTTTGTGAAGCCGCAGGTCGATCAGTTGCTGACGGTGCTGCAAGTCGTCGATTCGATGACCAGCGTGACGTACCACGAAGACGACATGCGGGTCAGCCACAGCGAACTCCGCATCGTCGACCTCTCTAACTAGCCCGTCCGCTGAGCGGCGGACGGGCTAGTCGGAATCCTCGGGCGTGCAGGCGGCCGGCGTCGCGATTGAGTATCGGGGCGCGCCGGCCGGTTGGAACCGCCTCAACGTAAGCAACGACGCGTGGAGGCACGGGGAACCGAAGTCTGGAGTCGCCACAGATTCCACAAAAATTTCGGCACTTCTAAGCCAGCAGATTGTTTCCCTCCGATGGGGGGTTAAACTGCCGACCACAGGCGGTGAGATTTGGCGATTTCACCGTAGCGGAGTCACAGCGATGGATCAGTTCGACACGGGCTCACCCGATACGGTCAGAGCCCTGGTTTCTGCGATCGGTGCGGGTTTTCTAAACGCCGCTCCATTAGCGACTGGTTTGGTGGTCTTAGCGGGTCTTATCTGCCCCGCGCTAGGCGAGAATCCGGTGTTGCCGCAACGCGGCGTCGCGTCGGAGCCGCAGCGCCAAGCAGCGGCGGCAAGGCCGCGGGTCCAGCCAGTTTCCGATCACACACGCTCGACAACCACCGACGGTTTGGCCACCACCGAGGCCGAGCAGGCCGAGGCAGCTCGGGCGCCTCTACGGCTAGGGGCCTTGCCGGCGCGGGGGCCGGCGTCGCTAGAAGACGGCTTCTGGGACGCTGGTGATCGGGTATTCGCGCTGACGCGCGGTTTTGCTTTGTCGAGCGTCTCGATCGAAACAACTTTCCTGGTCGCGCCGCCCGCGTTGTCGATCGCCGAGGCCCTCGGGCTGCAGAACGCCGGCGACGTCAACGCCGACGGCCGGGTCGACCACGTCGACTACCGGCTGTGGCGTGCCCGCCACGCCGCGTTGACAATGACAGACACGCAGGCCGTCAAACGCGACGAACTCCGCTGAAGGCCCGGCCCGTTCGGGGGATGGTTCTGCTGCGGGGCAACAGGCGAAGCTCAGATGAAGCCCGCGGCGCGGAGGAGTTGGGTGGCCCCGAGGCCAACGGCCACCAGCGTCACCGCTGCACCGAGAAGGTTGCCGGCAAGACGGTTGCGGTGCTCACCCAGCAGGGCGCCGTTGTTCATGACGGCCAGCAAGAAGACTGCCACCAGCGGCAGCAAAAGCCCGTTCGCCGCTTGAGCGACCACGATCGCTTGGCTCGGGCTCTTGCCGAAGGCGAACGCCAGCACCGCCCCCGCGGCCGCGACGGCGAGCGTCACGCGGCGGGCGATCCGGTCACCAGAGTCGCCGCCGAGCGACCCTCGGGCCGCGAAACCCGCCGCCAATGGCGCAGTGACGGCGCTTGTCAGCCCGGCCGCGACCAGGCCGGCGGCAAAAACGGCTTGGCCGGCGCGCCCCAATGCGGGGCGGAGCTGCTCGCCAATCGCCGGCAACCCGGGGGCGGCGCCATCACCGCCGTGCAACGCGGCCGCCGCGGTCACGACAACCGCGGCGGTCACGACGCCGCCAAGCCCGATCGCCAGCGTCGAGTCGATCCGCGCCCAACGCAGCGCCTGCCGGACGTCGACTCCTTCGGGCCAACGCTGCTGCACGGCGGTCGCGTGCAGAAACAGGTTGTAGGGCACAACCGTTGTGCCGATCAGCGCCACAAGCGTAAGCAAAGCGCCGGCCGGGAGCGAAGGCGTGGTCACGCCACGCAGCACGGCGGCGGGGTCGGGGCTCGAAGCCGCGGCGGCGAACAGGAAGGCGCCACTCATCGACAGGACCACAACGATCAACGCCACCCGCGCCCACTGGCTTGCAACGCCGAGCGCGAGGCCGGCGGTGACCAGGGCGCCCAGCACGCCCGCGGCGCGGTCGGCGGGCAGCCCCGTCAGCATCGCCACGCCGGCGCCGGCGCCGATCAGGTTGCCCGTCTGGTACGCGGCGTTGCCGAGGACGACGGCCGTCAGCACCAGACCGACCGCCGGCCCCCGCGCCGCCGCGGGGCGGAGGGTCGTCCGGATCGCCTCGGCCAGTCCCCGGCGGGTGACCAACCCGAGCCGGGCGGCCATCTCTTGCAGCGAGGCTGTCGCCACGACCGAGAAGAGCACGCCCCACAGGAGCGCATCGCCGAACTCCGCTCCGGCCCGGCTCGCGGTGACGACGGTCCCCGGGCCGATGAACGCCGCGGTGACCAGCAACCCCGGCCCGAACCGCCCCCGCGTCGTGGCCGCACCGCGATCGTTGCTGGTATGGCTGCTCACCGCGGCACGCCCGACTCGGTCAGCAGGTAAACGGCAAATGTGGCGAGCCAGTGCTCGCCCTCGTAATGCCCGCTGAAGACGTAGTCCAACCCAGCGGCCGTGTGCGCTTCGACCGATCGACGCAGGGGCTCTCGCCGCGCGTCATCCGCCGGCAACGCCGCGAGCACACCGTTCTGCGTCCAAGCGCGCGAAAGGTTGAGGCCCGCCAGGTGGACGATCTTCGGGTCGGTCACGTCCGATACGGTCGCCGGCTCCAGGGCCGCGGCGGCCGGGTCGTCGCTTCCGATGCCCGGCAGGAACGACGCGAGCCAGGCCGCGAACTCCTCCTGCGCAAGGACGCGCCGCATCAGGTCGGCTTCGTTCCAAGCGGCGGAGAAGAAGTCTTCGCCGGAAGGCTCGTAGCGGGCGGGGTAGTCGTGGTCGCCGAGGTATTTGGCTCGGCAGAAGTCGACGACCAGCGTCTCCAGCTCAGCATCGCCCGCGTCACGCGCGTAGTCGAGCGTCTGCGCGAGCGCGAACGCCGAGTCGGGGTGGACGCCTGTGCGGATCGGGTAGGTGAGCCGGGGCAGGTAGCCCTTGGTGAGGCGGACAATGGTCGCCTCGAGCGGGGCGAGGTTGGCTGCCCACCGCTGGGCGTCGGGGTCGTCCCACCGCCGCAACTCGGCCGCCAGGCGCAGTGCCCATGCCCAACCGTACATGCGCTCGAAACTCTTGTTCTCTTTCTCGTCGAAGTAGGCCGCCTCGGCTCCGAGCCCCGCGGCGGTAAGCTGCTTGTCGAGCAACGCCCGGGCGTCGGCAGCAACGGGCGCCGCGGGCGATGTCTTGATCAGCCGCACCAGCATCCAGTGCCCGTGCACGGACGAGTGCCAGTCGTAGCAGCCGAAGAACACCGGGTGCATCTGACGCGGGCCGAGGACCGACGCCGGGCCCGTGATCACGTTCGACGGCTTGTTGGGGAACTCACGCGGGATGCCTTCGATCGCCAAGCGGGCGAACTGGGCGACCCGCTCGTGCGTCAGTCGGGCGCCCGGCATAGGGGTCTCGCTTTGGGAAGGTGCTTGCGCGGCGAGCTGGCACGTCGGGATCACCGCTAGCACAAGGGCCGCGGCGGAGGGGGTTCGGCGCATTGTCGCTTGCTCTCGCGTTAGGGTCATCCGCCCGTTGGCGTTGGCCTTCGAACACAAACGGCCGCCGTACCCGGCCGGCGCGGCACGAAGATACGGTCCGTCGCTTAAACTACACTATTGGAGTCTGCGCCGTTAACGAGCCCTCGGGACAGGGCTTTCTTCGACGTGGCCCGGGCTCCCGTTGGTCGCCCCCGGCTCATTAGCGGCGCGGGGATCAGTAAGATGCTGCCCTTTTTCCTCGACACCAGGCGATTCCGCGCTATGAGAATCCTTACCCTTCTTTTCGTCGCGATGCTGGCCCCTGGCGGGCAACTCGTCGCCGAAGACGCCCGGCCGAACGTCGTGCTGATCCTCTCAGATGACCAGGGTTGGCCCGACTACGGGTTCATGGGGCACGACACGATCGAGACTCCGCA
This sequence comes from Planctomycetota bacterium, assembly GCA_039188275.1. Classification (GTDB taxonomy): domain Bacteria; phylum Planctomycetota; class Planctomycetia; order Pirellulales; family Lacipirellulaceae; genus JBCCQL01. The sequence continues at coordinate 7,763 of JBCCZD010000014.1, read as the reverse complement.
TCTCGACCAACTAGCCGCCCGCAGTGTCGTCTTCCGACGCGGTTACGTCCCCTCGCCGCTGTGCCGACCATCGCTCGCCTCGATCGTCACGGGCTTGTACCCCCATCAGCACGGCGTCTGCTCGAACGACGTCGACCCGAGCCGACGGGCCGAGTCCGACGCGCCGGTCCGCGCCCAGTTCCACAAGCACCCGAGTCTCGTGCGGCGGCTGGTTGACAGCGGTTACCTCGCGTTCCAGTCCGGCAAGTGGTGGGAGGGTTCGTACCGCGACGGCGGGTTTACCGATGGGATGACGCTCGGAGACCCGGCCCGCGGCGGCCGGCACGGCGACCGGGGGCTGGCGATCGGCCGCCGCGGGATGAAGCCAATCACCGACTTCATCGACGAGGCCGTTGAACGCAGCCGGCCGTTCTTCGTTTGGTACGCGCCGTTCCTGCCGCACACGCCGCACACGCCCCCGCGGGGTTTGCTCGACAAGTACACGACGCCCGGCCGACCGGCGAACGTCGCGAAGTACTACGCGATGTGCGACTGGTTCGATCAGACGTGCGGCACGCTGATCGACCACCTCGACGCGGCCGGCGCCGCCGAGAACACGTTGGTGCTGTACGCCTGCGATAACGGCTGGGCGCCGGTCGACCCGGCGGCGGACAACCCGCCCGGCTGGTGGAACGACTACGCCCCGCGCAGCAAGGGGTCGCCCTTCGAGCGCGGCGTCCGCACGCCGATCATGATCTCCTGGCCGGGCCGGGTTGAGCCCGCGGATAGCCCCGACCTCGCGACCACGCTCGACCTGATGCCCACGACGCTCAAAGCCTGCGGCCTGCAGCCACCGGCGGGCCTGCCGGGTCTCGACCTGCTCGACCCCGACGCCCGCGCGAGCCGGGACGCCGTGTTCGGCGGCGCCTGGTCGATCCACAACAGCACGCCGGGCGACCCGATGGCGACCCTCCAGTACCGCTGGTGCGTCGGCAAGCGGTGGAAGCTGCTCGTCCGCCACCGCGGGACCGACACCACCCGCTACCGCACCGTGCACGAGTGGGACCGTGAAGCGATTCGGTTGTACGACATGGCGGCCGACCCGAACGAGCAGGACAACCAAGCCGGGGCGTTCCCAGGGACGGTCCGCGAGCTGACAGCGAAGATCGACGCCGTGCTACCGATGCCAGAGTAGGACTCGCCGGCGCCGCCCCGCGGATCTAACGGGCGAAGAAGAGCCAGTCGGTGTGCTCTTCGCCGATCAGCTCGTTCTCGTGCGTGACCGGTTCGACGCGGACCTCCTCAAAGACGTCGCGCAACGCTTCGGCCAAGGGCGAACTCTCGGCGTACGACCAGACGCCCAGCACCCCACCCGGCGCCAAGTGCTCGGCCGCCGCCCGCAGCCCCGGCTCCGTATAAAAGGCGATGCTCTCGTCGCCCAGCGTGTCAACCGGCGAGTGGTCGACATCGATCAGGATCAGGTCGAACCGCTCGCCGTCGGCGGGCGCCGCATCACCGGTCAGCCGGCCGTAGACGTCCCCCTCGGTCAGGATCAGCCGCTGGGCGTCGGCGCGTTCCACACGCAGCTCTTCGCTCAGCGGCACGAGCCCGCTCTCTACCCAGTCGATCACCTGCGGCAGCAGCTCGACGACCTCAACGCGGTCGACCCGCGCCGAAGCAAGCGCCGCCTGGGCCGTGTACCCCAGCCCCAGCCCGCCGACCATGACGCGCAGCCCCTCGCCCTCCGACTCGCCGCCCTCGACCATCTCGAGCCCCACCCGCGCGAGCGCCCGCTCGGACTCGGTGTACAGGCTGCTCATCAGGAATTCGTGGTCGAGCGTCACTTCCGTGACGAACTCGCCCGGCCGCGAGGCGATCTCCCGGCGCCTCAGGCAGAGCACGCCGAGCGGCGTTTCGTCGTAGGCGAGGACTTCGATTTTAGGTGGCGTCATCGGTCGCCTCCGGTCTGTCTTTGCGGTCCGTCGAGGGCCAAGCAACGTACACAACGCCGACGGTGATCGGCGCCATGAACATCTGTGCGATAGCGAGGAGACCCGCCCCGATATTCGCCGTGCGGTCGCCGACAAACTCCCAGGTATACCACGCGAGGACGCCCGGCGAGGCGATCATCATCATGCCGGCGGTGACAGCGGCGACAACCGCTCCGCCGCGCTTCGAGCGCCGCCGGCTGTGCGTCACCGCGACGGCCGCCGCCGCGACGAGTCCCGGCAGGTGGACGATCGGGAACCCCAAGAGCAACCACCTCGGCAGCCGCCGGATCGGCGCGCCGACGTAAGCAGCCACTCCGCAAACGGCGGCGAAGGCGGCCATCACCACGAGGACCCGGCGGACGGAGTAGCGAGGCAGACTCACGCGGCGCCCTCCGCTACCCGCGTTATTCGCCTGTAAACGTTCGCAGCACCTCGTCCGGCGCCGCGGCGTATCCGCTGGGGGTCATGCTGAAGCTGGCCAGCCCCTGGCTGAGCGAGCGGGACGCGTTGCTGTAGCCGAACAGGTTGGCCAGCGGCGCCTCGGCGTGGACGACGGTATCGGCCCCGCGTTGCTCGGTCTCGTGGATGATCGCCCGCCGCTGCTGCAGGTCGCCGACCAGCGCGCCCAGGTGGTCTTCGGGCGTGGAGAGTTCGAGCTTCATGATCGGCTCCAGCAGCACGACTCCCGCCTCGCGGAGGCCCTTGTCGAACGCCAGGTTGGCGGCCGTGCGGAAGGCGATCTCGGTCGAGTCGGTCTCGTGCACCTCGCCACCCAGCACGGTCGCCTTGAGCCGCAGCAGGGGGAAGCCGAGCGTGCCGCCGCCGCGGACCGCCTCCTCGAGCTCTTCGACCACGACGTTCAAGAACTCGTTGGGCAGCCCTGTCTCGGGTGCGTGAACCGCCGGGTCGATCGAGACCACGACCGGCGGAAGCTTCGCCGCGAGCGGGCCCGACGGCGGACCGTCCTTGTAGACAAGGGGTTCAACGCGCAGACGCACGGCGCCAACGTGTTGCACGCCGTTGATCAGCCGGTTGCACTCGCCGGTTACTTCGATCGCGGCGGCCACCGTCTCGCGGTAGCTCACGCGGGGCTTGTGGACCTTGACCCCCAGCTTGAAGTCCCGCTCGAGCCGGTGCTGGATGACCTCCAGGTGCAGCTCGCCCATGCCGCTGATGAGGGTCTGGCCGGTCTCTTCGTTCTCGTAGGCTTTGAAGGTCGGGTCCTGCTTGCGGAGCATGTCGAGCGCGTCGGCGAGTTTCTTCTTGTCGGCGGTGCTGGCCGCCTCGATGGCGACCGAGATCACCGTCTCGGGGAACTCGATCGACTCCAGCACGATCGGCGCCCGCGTCTCGCAGAGGGTGTCGCCCGTCACGCTCTCGCGCAGCCCGACCAGCGCGACGATGTCGCCCGCCTGTGCGTGGTCGAGCTGCTCGTCCTTCTTCGTCGCGTGGATACGCCAGACCTGCGCGGCGTTTTCCTTCAGGTCCTTGCCGGCGTTGAGCACCCGCGAGTTGGGCTTCAGCTCGCCCGAGTAGACCCGCACCCAGTACAGGTCGGCCGTCTTGTGCGGCAGGATCTTGAACACCAACCCGCAAAACGGTTCTTTGATGTCCGGCTTGCGGGTCGCCTTCTTGCCCTCGAGCCCGTCGTCGTTTCCGTCACCGTCACCGTCCCCGGCCTTCCGCTTTCCGGCTTTCTTGCCGGGCTCGATCCCCTCGACCGGCGGCATCTCCAGCGGGTGCGGCAGGTAGGCCGCCACGGCGTCCAGCAGGGGCTCGACCCCCATGCCGTGCAGCGCCGATCCGCACAGGACGGGCTGGACCTGCTGGTGGACGGTCGCGTCGCGGACGACCGAGTGGATGAGCGTCTCGGGGATTTCCTCGCCGCCTAGCGCCAGCTCCATCAACTCGTCGCTGAAGTCGTAGAGCTGCTCGAGCAGCTTCTCGCGGTAGAGCTGGGCCTCGTCAATCAGGTCGTCGGGCAAGTCGGCCTCGATAACCTCGCGGCCCTCCTTGCCGCCGGGGAAGGTGAGCAGCTTCATGCGGACCAGGTCGACGATCCCGCGGAAGGGGTCCGCGACGTGCGGCGGGCCCAGGCCGGCGGGGAGTTGCAGCACCACGGGGTTGGCGCCGAGCCGCGTTTGCATCTCTTCGACCACAGCCTCGAAGTCGGCGCCCTCGCGGTCGAGCTTGTTGATGAACGCCAGCCGCGGCACGTGGTGCCGGTTCGCCTGCCGCCAGACCGTTTCGCTCTGCGCCTCGACCCCCTCGCGTGCGCTAAACACCGCCACGGCGCCGTCAAGCACCCGCAGCGACCGCTCGACCTCGGCCGTGAAGTCGACGTGCCCCGGCGTATCGATCAGGTTGATCGACACGTCCTTCCACGGCATCTGCACACACGCCGAGTAGATGGTGATGCCCCGCTGCTGCTCCTCGGCGTCGTCGTCGGTGGTGGTGGTCCCCTTGTCGACCTCGCCCGCCTTGTGCCGCTCGCCCGAGACGTACAGCATCCGCTCAGTGACGGTCGTCTTCCCGGCATCGATGTGGGCGATGACGCCGATGTTGCGGAGCTTGGTGAGGTCGGCGGGCACGGTAGGGGCTTTGCGTTCGAGGTCGGTTGCGAAGTCGTCATTCTCTCGCAAAGGCACAGAGGCGCAAAGGCGGAGCCCAAACGCATCTCCCCTGCCTGAAAGGGGTGGGGGATAGGGGTCTGCGCCCGAGCCCAGTTTGTCCGCACACGAAAAGAGCCGAGGCGAACGCCTCGGCTCTTTGGGTTTTTTCGGTACGACGAGACAACCGTGAGCCGTCTACCAAGCGAAGTGGGCGAACGCCTTGTTCGCGTCCGCCATGCGGTGGACGTTGTCGCGGCGGGTCATCGCGGCGCCTTCGCGGTTGTACGCGCTGACCAGCTCGTCGGCCAGCTTAAGGTGCGTTGGGCGGCCCTTCTTGTCGCGGATGGCGACCAGCAACCAGCGGATGGCGAGCGACTGCTGCCGCACGCGGTTGACCTGCATCGGCACCTGGTACGCCGCGCCGCCGACCCGCTTGGAGCGGACCTCGATCGCCGGCTTGACGTTCTCGACCGCCTGGGTGAAGACCTCGATCGGCTCCTCCTCGGGCATCCGCTCCTTGATCACATCGAGTGCGTCGTAGAACACTTTTTGCGCGGTGCTCTTCTTGCCGTCGACCATCAAGCAGTTGATGAACTTCGAGGCGAGCACCGACCCGTGCACGGGGTCCGGCTTGAGTTGCTTGCGGCTGGCGGTGATGCGGGCCATAGAGAGGGGCTGCGATCGGGGAGGTGGGGGCTAGGGAGCGACGAACTTCGTGCTCAACCTTTCTTGGCGCCGTAGCGGCTGCGGGACTGCTTGCGGTCGGAGACGCCGAGCGTGTCGAGGGCGCCGCGGACCACCTGGTAGCGGACGCCCGGCAGGTCGCGGACCCGGCCGCCGCGCACCAGCACGATCGAGTGCTCCTGCAGCGTGTGCCCCTCGCCCGGGATGTAGACCGTCACTTCCTTGCCGTTGGACAGCCGGACCCGCGTGATCTTCCGCAGCGCGGAGTTCGGCTTCTTGGGCGTCATTGTCCGCACGTTGAGGCAGACGCCCCGCTTTTGCGGGCAGCGTTCGAGTACGGGCGCCTTGCTGAACTTCCGCTTCTTCTTGCGGCTCTTGCGGACGAGCTGGTTAATTGTGGGCATGCTGGACGGCGGGCCGTTCGCGTGAGTCAGAGGTTAGCAGCGAATCCACAAAGATAGCAAACCTCAGGTAACTGTCAACCGGGCGGGCACTTCGGGGCTGCAATCGGTGGGACTGTCCGCCTAGATCGGGCGACCTGGACTATCGTCAATGTCTTTTTCACGACGCTGCTCACAAGCGAACTCTCCAAGAAATATACCAAGCAGCGTTGCCGCAAAGATGCAAGGGCCCCTTTCTTGGTCTGGGGTTGCGAGGATGGTTGGCGGCCTCTGCCATCCGAATTTCGGATCTCTATCGCCTACCTCGACCAGCTCTGGCTGAAGGGAGATATGACCCAACTCATGCAGAATACACCGAACTTCCATGGCCTCGGCAAGGCAGTTGTTGGCCGGGATTAAGCGTGCAATCATTCGTAGGGCGATCCGCTCCAGCCTGTTCTTGGCCTTTCCGCTAAGACTCTGAGCCGCCCACCGTTGCAGCTGCGTACGGTTAATGGCGATTGTGTGGCGGTGTTTAGTAACCATTAGCCACGAACCGAAGCCGCGACGTATTGAGCGAGACAAAACGACCTTTGCTTCGCTCACATTGCCCACAAAGCGTCGGGCTTGAGCCACGCAGTCTTTTGTTGGGGCCGATGTTTGCCCACCGGCTAGAATCGATGACGCGTCGATTACTTTGTCGCCTATCTTGTCTCGATATAGCCGTATTGCCTCGTAGGCTTTTTGCGTGCTTTTGGTGAACTCCTCGACTTCAATCATGCCGTACTCTTGCCCCCTCGTGAAAACAATGGCGCGCCGGCCGGCGAGGAAACGCCGACTGAGAATCAGCCAACAGCGGCGTAAGCGGTAGCGGCTTATAGCCTTCCCTTGACGCTCGTTCGTCAAGACGCAGCCGCTGTGCAAAAAGTCAAGCCGCCCGCGCTCAAGCCTAACATAACAGTGGCGATGACCATCACCAACCACCGGCCGGCGCTTAAAGCTTGGCCGAAGCTTGTTCTTCCGAAGCTTGGTCTAGTTCATCAAGGATCTGCAGGCGGATGAAGAGCGGGGCTTGATCAGGGTACGGCACCTCGGTGCACGCTTCAGCATTCTTAGAGGCTTCCGCCTGTTCTTCTACATTCGCTACAGGTCGCCAATTGTCACACCCGGGATCGCCAGACGACGCTCGCATGCCGACGTATTGCGAACGCATGATCTCACAAGCTCGCTCAATCTCAGCCGGGCTTGGCTTGATCGGCATGGCATCCTCGATTGGCAGATCGAGCACCCCGCAAACGTCAAGGAACAGGTCGGTGGTAAGAAGCCTGCTATCTTTTTCAACCCGATCTAGAAGGCCTTCACGCAGGCCGCTGCGCTGCTCAACCTCTCCGGTGCTCATCCACTTCCAACGCCGCCGCCAGCGCAAGATACGCACCAGATCCGCTTTGAGCTTGTTCGGGTCGCCGTAGTAGGTCACCAGAAAAGACATTGGCCATCGCTGCGGAATACCGACTTTGTCCCTGTATACTATCCTGCGAAATGTCTAGGTTTGTACAGTTTTTTTGAAGAAACGTAGGTCACTCCGGGGTGTCGCCGCCCCCACCCAGCAGCGCATCGAGGCTGCTGGGGAGCTGGGCCTCGGTCGGCGGCTGCGGCGTTGCGTCGCCGTTCGTGGCGCCGTCGGGCGTGTGGTCGCCGGCGCCCTCGAGCAGCGGGAAGTTCTTCTCCAGCACCTTCGCCTTCTCCGCCGCGAGGGCCTCGAGCGCCTCGGGCCGGATCCGGACCTCCGACTCCTGGATCGACCGGAAGCCGGTGCCGGCCGGGATGAGGTGGCCGAGGATGACGTTCTCCTTGAGGCCGACCAGGTTGTCGGTCCGCCCGGCGAGGGCGGCCTCGGTCAGCACCTTGGTCGTCTCTTGGAAGCTGGCCGCTGAGATGAACGACGAGCTCTGCACCGACGCCTTGGTGAGGCCCAGCAGCTGCGTCGACGCGGTCGCCATCTTCGGCTTGGTCCCCTTGGCGATGTCTCCGCCGAGCGACTCGATCTGGGCGTTGGTTTGCTCCAGCGCGTCCTTGGGGACGATCGACTCGGGGGCGTAATCGCTGTCCCCCTTGTG
>JBCCZD010000013.1:0-30468 GCA_039188275.1 Planctomycetota bacterium | reverse complement strand
TGGTCTGCGCCTTCAGGTCGTCGGTCTGGCGGTGGTCGGTCTCGACGCGTACGACCGCCATGAGGTCTCCCTCCACCAGCTGGGGCATCTTGACCGTGCCCAGCGAGCGGTGGCAGAAAACGCACGAACTGTCCGCGTAAAGCGGCTGGTAATACTGGTACTTCTGCTGCCCATCGAGCACGCGGTCGAAGTGCCCCTCGGGCATGTCGGGCAGGCGGAAGTCGAACGGGTCTTGCGGCGCCGACGCCGACGGCCCGGCCTCTTCGCCGACGGCGACCCGCGGCGGCAGGCGGGCGACTCGCTCCGCCTCGAAGGCGTCGCCCGGGGCGCCCAGCCGGTTCGGGTTGATCTCCGGGTCCTGTGGCAAAATGACGTACGGCTCGAACCGGCTGCCGAGCGATCGGTTGCTCTCTAGCAGGTCGCGGTAGAACGCGGCCGACTCGTCGACGCCCGGGTCGAGCACCTCGCCGGCGAGCTGGGCGTCGCGTTGCTCGAGCTGCCACTCGATGTTGCTGTGGGCCTCGAGCCACCAAGCGCGGACGAGCTCCGGCCCCAGCTTGCGGTCGGTCAGCGTCACGACGCCCCCCATCCGCAGGTTGGCGCCGTAGAAGCTGAGCCCCAGCAGCAACACCAACGAAATGCCGAACCACCAGCGGCACTTGCGCTCGAGGTTGGTCTCGCCGACGAAGCTCTTGAAGCTCTTGTAAGACAAGCGAGGAGTTTGGGGTTGGGGTCAGGAGTCGGGGAGTGCGGACTCTCTCCGAATTCTACGAGAGGGGGTTAGCGTTTACCAACGCTGATCGCTTGTCGATAGGCCAGCCGCGGGCGGAGCCCGAGCCCTTTGGCGCTCGCCTCACATCATGTCGACGGGGTCGACATCAACAACGACATGCACGCCGTCGGTCACGCCGGTCGACGCCAGCACGCTGGCGACCTGCGTGCGAAGCCAATCGCCGTCGGGCGCCTGGGCTTGGACGTGGTAGCGGTAGGCGCCGCGGAGCTTCGGCAGGGGCGCCGGCGCCGGGCCAAGGACGCGGAGGGCGGCCTCGTCGAGCGGCTCTTCGTTCGGCGGGCCGGCAGGCAACGAACGGAGGCCCGCCGCCAGGGCGTCGGCGACCGCCGCCACTTTGCCTTCGGCTTCGCCGCGTGCGATGATCCGCACCATCGAACCGAACGGCGGGTAGCCCAACGCCTGCCGCTCGGGTAGCTCACGGGTGGCGAACGATGCGTAGTCGTGCCGGGCGGCGGCGACGATCGCCGGATGCTCGGGGTCGAGCGTTTGCACCAGCACCCGCCCGCCCCGTTCGCTCCGCCCGGTTCGCCCGGCGACTTGCGTCACGAGGTGAAAGGTCCGCTCCGCGGCGCGGAAGTCGGGCCAGTGCAAGGCGGTGTCGGCGCTGATCACACCGACAACCGTCACGTTGGGGAAGTCGAGCCCCTTGGCGATCATCTGCGTGCCGAGCAAGATCGGCGCGTCGCCGCGGCGGAAGGCGTCGAGCGTTGCCTCGTGGCTGCCCGGCTTGCGCATGCTGTCGGCGTCCATCCGCAGACACTTGTGATCGGGGAACCGAGCGCGGACCTCCGCCTCGAGCTTCTGCGTGCCGAGGCCTCCGTAGCGGATTGCCGGGCTCTGGCAATCGGGGCACACGCGGGGCGGCGCCTGGCGGAGGTCGCACCAGTGGCACAGCACCACCTGGTCCTGGCGGTGGAACGTCATCGAGACGTCGCACTCGGGGCACATGAGTGCAAAGCCACATTGGGGGCACTGCACGTGGGTCGAGAACCCCCGGCGGTTGAGCAACAGGATCACCTGACCGCCGTCACGCAACGCCGCCGCCATTGCCCGGTGAAGCGGCCGGCTGAGGGCGCCCCGGCCGCCGCGGTGGCGGGACTCTTCGCGGAGGTCGACGATCCGCACCGCGGGCAACGGGTAGTCGTTCACCCGGCGGGGCATCGACACCAGTTGGTACGCGGGTCGTTCGCCGCCTGGGGTCGCTTGGGCGCGCCGCCAGCTCTCGAGCGAGGGCGTCGCGCTGCCCAGCACCAGCGGCACTCGCTCGTCGCGGGCCCGCTCCGCCGCCACGTCGCGGGCATGGTACCGGGGCGCCGAGTCCTGCTTAAACGACGTCTCGTGCTCTTCGTCGATGACGATCAACCCCAGGTGCTTGGTCGGGGCGAACACCGCGCTGCGGGCGCCGACGACTACCTGCACCTCGCCCGCCGCGATCCGCTTCCATTGCCGGTGGCGGTCGACGTCGCTCTGGTGGCTGTGCAGCACGGCGACCGAGTCGAAGCGGGCGCGGAACCGGCCCACCGTCTGCGGCGTAAGGCTGATCTCCGGCACCAGCACGATCGCCTGCCGGCCGAAGGCGACGACCTTCTCGATCGCTTGGATGTAGACTTCCGTCTTGCCGCTGCCGGTTACGCCGTGGATCAAGACCGTGCGGTGCTCGGCGGCCTCGAGGCACTCGGCCAGCACGCCGAGCGCCCGCCGTTGATCGTCGTTGAGCGTCTTGGCGCCCTCGCGTGGGAAGTCGGTCGCGCTGAGTTCGCCCGTATCGAGCCGCTCGGTGTGGGCCGTGATGTAGCCCTTCTTACGCAGCGCAGAAATCGGCGCCGTGGTGCAGCCCGCCCGCATCGCGAGTTGCCTGGTAGTCAGCGGCTTGGCGCTGCCGACCAACACCTCGAGCACCGCGCGTTGCTTGCCGGTTACCTGAAGCGAAGAGAGCCTCGCCGCGACGGCCGTCGGCGCCGAGAGGAGGACCGTCTCGCGGGTCCCCGCGCGGCCGCGGACGCCGGACGGGACGACCGCCTCGAGCACCTGCCCCCAGGGGCAGAGGTAGCGGTCGGCCATCCACCGCGTCAGCCGCAGCATCGCCGGCGAGAGGAGGCTCTGGGGGTCAACCACGCCGGCGACCGCTTTGAGTTTGCGCCCCGCGACCGGCTTGACGCCAACCGCCACGCAGTAGCCCACGGCGGCCCGGCTGCCGCGCCCAAACGGCACCCGCAGCCGCCGGCCCGGCTCGATGAGCTTCTCGGGCCGGGCGGCGTCAGACAACGCGTCGGGCGCCAGGTAGTCAAACTCCCCCGGCGGGCCCTTCGGCAGCACGACGGTAGCCTGCCGTCGCTGCTCGTCGGCGTCGACTTCCCAGGCGGGGGGCGACTTATCGAAGAGGTCGTGCTGGCGCAACGCGAGGGAGTCGGGGCTGGGGGAACGGGTCTGGGGGACAGGACTAGGAGCCGTTGGGGCTGGGGCATACCGCCCTGAACCGATACGTTGCCGGGTGTTCGTGAAGCCACCGAGTGTCGCAGAACCTAGCAATGCCGTCAGCGTCCCCCCAGCCCGACCAACCCGGCCCCGCCCGGCAGCGGCTCGGCCTGTTTGGCGGGAGCTTCGATCCGGTGCACAACGGGCACCTGACGCTGGCCGCCGCTTGCCTGGAGGAGGCGCGGCTCGATGCGGTGTGGTTCATCCCGGCGGCGATCCAGCCCCACAAGCCGACCGGGCCGGTTGCGTCGAACGAGGACCGGCTGCTGATGCTTAAGCGGGCGATCGCCGGTCACGCGGGCTTCGGGGTGTCGACGCTCGAGTTCGACCGCGGCGGTGTGAGCTACACGGTCGATACGCTGCACGACGTCCGCCAGCGGGCGCCGGACGCCGAGCTCTTCCTGCTAATGGGCGCCGACACACTGCACGATCTGCCAAACTGGTGGGAGCCGGCCGAGGTGCTGCGCCTCGCGACGCCGCTAGTCGTGCAGCGGCCGGGCGAGGCCGTGGCGAATGGCGCGACCGCGGCGCCGCACTTCATCCGAGTCAGGATGCCGCCGATTGACGTCAGCAGCAGCCAGGTCCGCCGACGCGTGGCCGGCAACGAATCGATCGACACGCTTGTGCCTCGTGCTGTCGCCGACGTCATCGCGGAACGAGGTTTGTACCGCCGGCCACCGGTGGAAGCCCGCGACGCGTGAATCAATGACGGCGCGTTCAATGCGGCTAGAGTCATCGCCGGCCGCGCGTCGATAGGCTTCATGAATCAACCCGCGACGCGGCGAGGCATGAGGCCTGACGGGGGGCAAACAGCGGCTGGCTCGGCAAGGCGGGGGAATTGTGCCGGCGCCTGTGTGCTGGCCCAAGCGGCTGGCGGATACGGCGCAACCACGGAGCAAGCGATGCAGGGCCACGAGTCACAAGCGCAAGCGGCCCCCCAACAGTCGGCCCCGGCCGCGTCGGACGCGTCGATCAACCGCCTGCAAGCGGAGCTCGCGGCCGTCCGCCGAGAACTCGACGAGTCACGCCGCTTCGCCGCGTTGGGAGAGCTTGCTAGCACGACGACGCACGAGTTCAACAACGTCCTCACGACGATCCTCAACTACGCCAAGCTCGGCCTGCGCCACACCGACGAGGCGTCTCGCACCCGGGCGCTCGAGAAGATCCTCTCCGCCGGGCAGCGGGCGGAGAAGATCACCAACGGTGTGCTCGGCATCGCGCGGAGCCGGGGGCACGACCCGGCGCCCACCGACCTGGCGTCGCTCGTAAGCGAGTCGCTGGTGCTGCTCGAACGCGAGATGCAGAAGCACCGGGTGCAGGTCGAAGCACGGCTCGAGTCGCGGACCAAGGCGTGGGTCGTTGCCGGGCAGATCCAGCAGGTCTTGCTGAACCTGCTCACAAACGCCCGCCAGGCGATGCCCAGCGGCGGGCGGATTCTGATCCGCGTGGCCGACGACGCCGCGACCGGGTCGGTCGACCTAACGGTCCAAGACACGGGCGCCGGCATCCCGCCCGAAGTGTTGCCGCGGATATTCGACTCCGGATTCAGCACCAAACAGGGGCCCGACGCGACGGGCAAAGGGGGCGCCGGGCTCGGGCTTTCCGCTTGCCGGGAGATCATCGAGAAGCACGGCGGCAAGATCCGCGTCGAGAGCGCCGTGGGCCGCGGCACGGCGTTCACGCTAAAGCTGCCCAAGGCGGTCGCGCCCGCCACGCCGGTCGCGGCGCCGAAGCTCGGCCTGCCGACCGCCACGCCGGCCGCCATCTAGCGTCAACGCGGCCTTCAAAAGACGGGCCGCGGCGCCGATGGTGGAGACGGGGCCGCTAGCCGATCGCGGATCCGTCGGAGCATCTCTTGCTCCAGCGGCTCGTCCCGGCCGAGGTCGATCCAAGATTCCGATAGCGTGACGGCGGTCACTTCCGACCGTCGGCCGGTCGGCAACGCGTTGTCGCTGCGTAGCACCGCGGCGCCGGCGAGCGCCTGCTCGGGCTGCGGCAGGTCTTCGAGCTGCTTGACGACATTCACGCGGACAGCGTAGCCGCCAGGCGTTGGCTGCACGTTGACGAACGCCTTCCGGCGGATGCTTTGCAGCGTTGCTTGCCAGCGGTTGAAGCGGCCGACCGAGTCGTTCCGCTGCGGCTCGAGGAGGGTCGCCCCCGTCTGGAAAGGCGTCTCGATGAACCCTTCGGTCAGCATCCCGCCGACCGCTTGCACGGGCTGCTCGCGGCCGATCGGGAAGTAGTCGGTCACGACGTCGGCCAGTTGGTCCCACGCCAGCTCGTTGTTGGAAACCGGGATCACCAGCGGGTTGGGCAACCGGTTCTCAACAACCGGTCCGCGGGGAAGCCCGAAGTCGGGGCTGATGGCGCCGGCGCCGCTGGGGAGGACGTCGAGCCAGCCGGGCTCGGGCGTGGGGGCGGCCGCCGGGCTTCCGGGGATCGGCGTCCCCGGCGGGAGGATGATCGTTGGGTGGACAATGATCGGCGTCCCCGGCGCCGCGGCGGCGGGTTCGCCCGGCTGCAGGTAGATCGGCGCCGGCTGCCCGGCTGGGACCTGCTCCACCGGGAGCGTGGCGCTGGCAAGTTGCACCGCGGGATCGCTCGGCGTAACCACCGACGAGCCGATCGGCTGGCAGCCAATAGCGGCCAGCGCAACGAACGACAGAATAATCGGGGTGATCCGCATCGAACGTCTTCCAAACCCGGCCCGGGGCGCCAAGCGGGCGGTTGCAAGCCGCAACGCCCTGGCGAATCCCACATCTGGGAACGGGCACGGGGTTACCAACGAGCTGACGTTACCTAAGAGTTGAGTTACGGATGAGCTGAGTCCCGGGCGGCACGGACGCTGCCTGGTCTTCCGCGGGCGGATGGTCCCGGATCGGGCAATCGGCAGCAAGAGCGATCGACGGGGCGCTTTGAGTGGCCCTGGGGGAATAGACTGGACCAATTCGCCGGGACCGACGAACGGCTTCTCGCGTCCTGCTTCTCCGCCGTCGCGATCAGCAACCAACGCTGTGTTTGGCACTTCAAAGCAGCCGGCGAGCCACGCTCGCCGAACTCCTCGGCGGGCCTGGCCCGCCGGCTGGGGAACTCATGCCGCGCCGCTGGCGTCAATGGATTTGAACCCGCAGAATCAGGTTTTCGCACTAACGATATCGAAGGTTCTCCCCCCGCCTGAGGAACTCGCGACCATGCGCGCATTCGCCCTGCTCGGTTTTACGCTGTTGTCGTTCTGCACCTCGGCCGCGTGGGGCCAGGGGGTTCTCGTGAACGAAGAGGTCGACTCCCGCATCCGATTGCCCCGGCCGTGGGTCCGGCCGACGCCCCGCCCGACGCCCCGGCCCGGCGCGTACAAGATCGAGTCGATCGCCATCAACGCGACGCTCAAGAACCAGGTCGCCAAGGTGCAGGTAGAGCAGAAGTTCCGCAACACGGGCAGCCGGCAGATGGAGGTAGCGTTCGTCTTCCCGCTGCCCGCCGACGGCGCGATCGATCAGCTCACGCTGCTGGTCGACGGCAAGGAGTTCGCGGGCAAGCTGCTGCCCGCCGACCAAGCCCGGGCGGCGTACGAGGCGATCGTCCGCAAGAACCAAGACCCCGCCCTGCTGGAGTGGGTGGGCAACGGCATGTTCCGGACCAGCGTCTTCCCGGTGCCCGCCGGCGCCGAGCGGACCGTGACGCTCCGCTACACGCAACTCTGCCGCAAGAAGGATTCGCTGACCGACTTCACGTTCCCGCTGGCGACCGCCAAGTACACGTCTAAGCCGCTCGATAGGCTCAGCGTCCGGGTGGCGTTTGAGAACACGGCGCCGATCGCCAATCTCTACTCGCCGACCCATCAAGTGAAGATCGAGCGCCCCAGCCCGACGCGGGCGATCGTGACGCATGAAGCGAAGGGCATCGTCCCCGCCGAGGACTTCCGGCTGTTCTGCCAGTCGAGCGGTGGCCAGGGCGTGGGCGCCAGCCTCGTTAGCTACCGCCCCAGCGCGGGCGAGCCCGGCTACTTCCTGCTGCTGGCGAGCCCGCCGCTCGAAGCGTCGGACGACCCGCCGCCAGCCAAGACCGTGCTGATGGTCATCGACCGGTCGGGCAGCATGTCGGGCAAGAAGATCGAACAAGCGAAGGGCGCCGCGCGGACCGTGCTCAACCGCTTGCGCGAGGGGGACACATTCAACATCGTCGCCTACGACACCGAGGTCGAGTCGTTCCGGCCCGAGCTGCAGGAGTTCGACTCCGCGTCCCGCGCCGCGGCGTTGGCGTTCGTCGACGGGCTGTTCGCCGGCGGCAGCACCAACATCGACGGCGCCCTCGGCCGGGCGCTCGGCATGCTCACCGACAGCAGCCGGCCGAGCTACGTCTTGTTCCTCACCGATGGTCTACCGACCGCTGGCGAGACGACCGAGGCGGGCATCGTCCAGAACGCCAAGAAGGTCAACGCGGTGCGGGCCCGGCTGTTCACGTTCGGCGTCGGCTACGACGTCAACAGCCGGCTGCTCGAGAAGCTCCGGCAGGCCAACTTCGGCCAGAGCGAGTACGTCCGCCCCGACGAAGACATCGAGGCGTCGGTCGCCAGGCTCTACAACCGCATCGGCACTCCGGTGCTGACCGATGTGCGTTTGGAGATCGATGTCGAGCAGGCGGCAGGCGAAGGCTCGGCGAACGGCGACGGCGTCTCGGGCGTCTACCCGGGCGGGGCCTTTGACCTGTTCGCGGGCGACCAGGCGGTGATCGTCGGCCGCTACGCCCGAGCCGGCGCCGCGAAAGTGACGCTCACCGGCGCCGTGGCCGGCAAAGAAAAAACGTTCGACTTCCCCGCCGAGCTCGCCGCCGACAGCGGCGACGACACCAACGCCTTTGTCGGCCGGCTGTGGGCGACCCGCCGCGTGGCCGACATCATCGACCAGCTCGACCTCAGTGGCGACGAGAGCAAGCCGCTGCGTGACGAGCTGATCGACGAGCTGGTGTCGCTCGCCACGCGGCACGGCATCGTCACGCAGTACACGTCGTTCCTGGCCGACGAGGGGGCGGACCACAACGCGTTGGCCTCCAATAGGGAACAAGCAAGCCGGGGCGCCCGCGCGCTGGACGCCAACGCCGACGGGTTCGGCTTCCGCCAGCGGTGGGCAAACTCGACGCGGCGGCTTGGCAAAGCGGCGCCAAAGACGATGAGCTCCCCTTGGAATGGACGCGGGGGCGGGGGCGCGTTTGCCAAGGGCGCGACGCCAGCGCCAACGAGTGGTTCGGGCAGGTCGACTTCCGCAGCCGAACAAGCGGCCGCGCAGGGCGCAGTGGCCCAAGGCGCAACGCGGTTCTACGACGCGCAGACCGACCGCACGCGCATCGCCACCAACATCCGGCAGATCGGCCGCAAGACCTTCTTCAATCGCGCCGTGGACGGCGCCGAGGTCTGGTGCGACTCGACCGTCAACGAAGAGGAAGAGAAGAACGCCAAGCCGATCGAACGCTACAGCCGCGAGTACTTCGACCTGGTCGCCAAACACGGCAAGCACGTCGCGCCGTACCTGGCGATCGACGAGCCGGTTGTTGTCAAGCTCGGCGGCGAGGTGTATCGCTGGTGACGGAATTCGGAGTGCGGATAGCGGGATGCGGGATAGAATACAGGAGGAGTCCTCTTCGCCTGTCGTTCTGCATTACCAACGCGGCGCTCACATGCTCTCGCTAACGCGTGCCCAAGCCAGGGCGATCGACCGCTACGCGATCCATGAGCTCGGCTACCCCGGCCCGGTGTTGATGGAGAACGCCGGCCGCGGCTGCGTGGACGTGATGGACTGTCTCGGCGCCGAGGCCCCGCTCCCCGATAGGCCGATCGTGCGTGTGCCGGTTGTCATCGTAGCGGGCAAGGGGAACAACGCGGGCGACGGCTTCGTCATCGCCCGGCACTTGGCGCTCCGCGGGCACGAGGTGCGGGTCGCCCTCGGCGCCGCGCCGCACACGCTCTCGGGCGATGCGCTCACCGCCTTCGGGATGCTCACGCCCTGCCGGGTGACGATCCTCGACCTGACCGGCGTGCACGCCGGGGAGATGCTCGCCGAGCTGGACGGGCTCTCCGCCGGGCTGGCCGATCCCGGTCAGCTGGATTCGGGCGAGACGGCGGCATGGATCGTCGATGCGCTCCTGGGCACCGGCGCCGAGGGGGCGCCACGGCCGCCCTTCGACGCGCTGATCGATTGGATCAACGCGGAGCGAGCAACCGACCCCCGCAAACGGGTGCTGGCGATCGACCTGCCGAGCGGCCTGGACGCCGGCACGGGCGAGGCCTCGCCAACGACCGTGCGGGCCGACCACACCTGTACGTTCGTGGCGCCGAAGGTGGGGTTCCAGAACCCGGCCGCCGCCGAGTGGCTCGGCGAGGTGCACACCGTCGAAATCGGCTTGCCGAGCGGCGTTATTGCGGCGGCGTTAGGTTAGGCACCTCCGCTCGCCACGCCGCCCACCAGTGCGTGGGGGTGATCGCCCGCAAGAGCAAACCGACCAGCAGGCCCGCCGCCACGATCAGCCCGCCCGACACGAGGGTCGCGATCACCGCGGGGACGAACCCGAGCGCATTGGCGTTCGGGCCGAAGCCGGCTGGATCGTCAAAGCCCAAGCCGTCGAGCAAAGCCTGGGCGACGAAACCCGATATGATTTGGAGGATTGGGAAGAACTGCGTCAACGCGAAGAGCAGTCCGCCGCGCACGAGCACCTGCCCCGCCGCCTTCGACCGCCGAACGGCCACGCCGCCGAGGGTTGCGATCCCCAGGATCGCCACGCCCATGCCGACCCGTCCCCACGCATCGGTCAAGATCCAGCCGAAGAACACGGCGATTGGCAAGTTCAGCGCCCAAGTCCCGCACCACGCGGCGATGAGCGACCAGGCGCCGCGCTCAGCGGGCAGCAGGCCATCGCGGCGGAGTTGCCGCTCGTCGGCGGCCTCGGCCGCTTCGGCAACCGGCGAGGCGAACGGGTTGTCGTCGACGGTTGCCATGCGGGCTGATTGGGTTGGCTCGGCTGGCTATCGCCCTCGGCTGGGAACAAGTCGCCCCTCAGCAAGCGACGAGTCTCCATTAGCCTGCTAGGCGTTGAGCTTCACGCCGGGGTCGTCGGCGACGTTGACCCAGACGTGGACGTGCGGCGCGCCGCGGTAGTGCCAGACGAAGCTCGGCCCTTCCAGGCGCCAGTTGTCCCACACGCCGTCCTCGCCGATGTCGTCCTGCTGGTAGTAGGCGAGGTGGCACGCGTCGAGGCCCCCCTGGGCGGTCAGGCATTCAGTCACTTCTTCCCGGTCGACTACGCGGTACGGCGCGACGAGCTTCGTGAGCACCCCCTGCAGGTGCTCCTTCTGGTCCGCCGAGAGCTGGGCGACCGGGATGCCCTGGAACTTGCCCTCCGCTCCCTTGAAGCCGACCCGCTGCTCGCGCGGCATGCCCCGCTTGACGAGCGCCGCCTGCTGCTGCTCGCCGTCGAGCATCTTGTACAAGCCGTTCGCCGCGACGGCCTGCGGCCAGTAGACGTTGCCCTCGTGCTCCGGGCCTTCGTAGAAGCCGTCGGCGTCGTGGCCGTAGAAGATGGGGCCGCCGAACGCCACGTGCTCGGCCGAGTTGCCGTCGCAGCGGATTGTCTGGTGCCGACCGGTCATGACGAACTCGAACGGCGAGCCTTCGGCCGACGGGTCACCAAACAACCCGATGCTGTTGGCCTCCCAACCGCCGCCGTCGTCGCCGAGTTGCTTGTCGATGCGGTCGAGCCACTCGGGGCTGTAGAGGTTGCGCATGATGTCGCGGACCATCACCCGCTGGTCGTCGGTGTAGAACCGCCCGACGAGCCGCGGGCGCGTGACGTGCCAGTTATTGGCGACCCGGGTCCGCAGCAAGCCACGCTTAGGGTCGACGTGGTCCCAATCGAAGCAGATGACGCGCTTCTGCCGCGGGGTGAGCGACTCGTAGAGCGTCTTGACGATTGACTCAGCGGACGCGGCGCCGGCGGCTGGACTAGCTGTGGCTGGACTAGCTGTGGCCGGGCTTGCGGCAGCGGTCTCGGCCGGCGTCGCCCAGACGGGGCCGGTAGGCAGCGCGGCGGCCGCCGCGACGCCGGTCGCCGCTAGGAAGTCTCGCCGGTCGATGGATTTGTCGCTGGCAGCCATGGTCGCCTCCCGTACGCGTTGTTGATGGTCTTGCCCCGATTAGAACTCAACCCCATCGGCGTGGCAAAGTTCTCGATGCAGAAGGCTTCCATCCCCAGCCATGGAGCGGACGAATATGGAACGGGCCCCGCCTGGACCGACGCGTAGCGCCCATCGATTCGCATCGGCTACCGCCACGAGTCTTGTGGCGGGCACACTCCCACTACCGCCGCTGGCACCCCGGGCAGAAGAAGGTCGACCGCTGGGCCTGCACCACGCGTTTGATCTCGCCGCCGCAGCGGGCGCACGGCTCGCCGACTCGGCCGTAGACGCGGTGCAGGTTCTGGTAGCTGCCGTCTTGGTTGAGGGCGTTGCGGTAGGTGCCGTCGCCGAGCGAGGAGCCCTCGCAGCGGATCGCTTCTTCGAGCACCTCGTGGGTCGCGTCGGCGATGCGGCGCCACTTCGGCTTTGAGAGCCGATCGCACCGGGCCGCGGGGTGGACGCCCGCGACGTGCAGGATCTCGGCGGCGTAGATATTGCCGATGCCCGCAACGACGGTTTGATCCAACAGCGCAACCTTGACGGCCCGTCGGCTTGCGGCGAGCCGACGGTGCAGATCATCGAAGCGAATCTCCAACCCGTCGGGCCCCAGCCGGTGTGGCCCGAACGCCTGGGCCTGCTCGGCGGGCGACAGCAACCGCACGTTGCCAAGCCCGCGGCGGTCCCAGTACCAAACGGCGTCGCAATCGGCGCCGCCTACGTCCAGCCGCACGCGTAAGTACAAGGGATCGGGCGACTCGCCCCGGAGCACCAGGCCGGTCATGCGGGGCTCGAGCACGACGGCGTCGCCCGACTCCAGCCGCAGCAGGACGCGCTTCCCGACGCGGTCGACCGCTACGATCGCCTTGCCAACCGCCCGCCTCCGGAAAGAATCCTGCCGGGGCGCGAGCAAGATCGGCTTCCGCGGGCAGCGGAGCTTCACGACACCGACCAGCCGCCCGCCCGCGGCGCCCGCGACCGCCCGCCGCATCGTTTCAACTTCGGGGAGTTCAGGCATTCCCTACACTGCTAACGTGGTAGGCCATGGGCCTGGCCGGGCTTCGTCGGCGACGCTCTCTGCCTTGCGTCGCACCAATACGGCGTCGACAATTAGGGGAGTAATACGCTCCTAACCGCCTTGTCAGCAACTCTCAGGCGTCCGGCAATGAGTATCCACCTTTCTCCCCCTGCCGCCACCAGCCTCGTCCCCGACGCGATGGGTCGCTTCGGGGACTTCGGCGGGCGTTACGTGCCGGAGACGCTCGTCCGGGCGCTCGACGAGCTCGCCGTGGAGTACGACAAGTCGATCGGCGACGCGGCGTTCCAGGCGGAGCTGGCCGAGCTGCTGCGAGACTTTGTTGGTCGCGAGTCGCCGTTCTACCACGCGCGGCGATTGAGCGAACAGTGCGGCGGCGCCCAGATCTACTTCAAGCGTGAGGACGTCAACCACACGGGCGCCCACAAGATCAACAACACGCTCGGCCAGTGCCTGCTGACCAAGCGGATGGGCAAGACGCGCGTCATCGCCGAGACGGGCGCCGGCCAGCACGGTGTGGCGAGCGCCACCGCCTGCGCCCACTTCGGCCTGCCGTGCGTCGTCTACATGGGCGAGGAAGACATCCGCCGGCAGTCGCCCAACGTCTTCGCGATGAAGCTGCTTGGCGCCGAAGTGCGGCCCGTCACCACCGGCAGCCGGACGCTGCGCGACGCCATTAACGAAGCGATGCGTGACTGGATGGCGTCGGTCGAGGACACGCACTACATCCTCGGCTCGGTCGTCGGCCCCCACCCGTTCCCGCGGATCGTGCGCGACTACCAATCGGTGATCGGCCGCGAGACGATCTCGCAGTGCCAGGACCGGCTCGGCAAGCTGCCGGAGGTGGTGGTCGCCTGCGTCGGCGGCGGGTCGAACGCGGCCGGCATGTTCTACCCGTTTGTCGATCACCCCGAGGTGGAACTCGTCGGTGTCGAAGCCGGCGGCCGGAGCGATCAACCGGGTGACCACGCCAGCCCGCTCAGCTACGGCCAGCCGGGCGTGCTGCACGGCTCGTTCAGCTACGTCATGCAGGACGACGACGGCCAGACCTGCGACGTTCACAGCATGTCGGCCGGCCTCGACTACCCGGGCGTCGGCCCGGAACACAGCTACTGGAAAGACACCGGCCGCGTCCGCTACGAGAGCTGCCGCGACGTCTCGGCGATGGACGCCTTCGACGCCTGCGCCGCGGCCGAGGGGATCATGCCCGCCCTCGAAACGGCCCACGCCGTCGCCAAGGCGATGGAACTCGCCAAGGGGCGTTCGAAGGACGAGGTGGTTGTCGTCTGCCTTTCCGGCCGCGGCGACAAGGACGCGATGGAGATCGCGCGGCTTAAGGGGGTGAGTTATGGATGAGCCGCGGCTGCGTGCATGTATCGAGGCGAACGGCCTTGACGATTGGGCGGATCAGATTGTCGGCGTTGCCGCCCCTTGCATCCTCTTGCGGGCGGCGCGCGACAAGTCGAATTCCTCCGGCAACCGGCTCAAGCAAGCTGGGAGGAGAACCCGACCTGTCGCCGGGCACAAGCTGGCCGTTGCGTGAAGGCCGTCCAATGTCCTTTCTTGGCCAGGTCCGCCTAGACGAGCTCCCAGCAATTGACCCGGAATCCCCGCTGCCGCGAACAGGATTGCTATCGTTCTTTTACGATTGCGAAAATCAACCGTGGGGGTTTGACCCGAAGGACAAGTCCGGCCACCGGATCCTGTACTGCAAAGACGCGACGCGACTGCAGCGGCAAGTAACCCCTGAAGAGGTCGAAGACGAGGGGTGGTTCCTCGAATGCAAACTCGTGCCTGAACTCGGGGCCTCACTCCCGGGGAACCCCCCTGAGTTTCTCCCCGAAGACGAATCTGACGCGTACTACGAACTCGTTGTTGACAACGCTTCTCGCGAGGTTTCTGGCCACCATCAGTTGATGGGCCTCCCAGCAGAGATTCAAAACCCGATGGAACTGGAGTGTCAGCTCGCAAGCCACGGCCTCTACTGTGGTGGTCCGTCGGGTTACAACGACCCGCGTTCCAAAGAACTCGAAGCCGGAGCCGCGGATTGGAGACTCCTCCTACAGATCGATAGCGAGGACCAGGCCGATATGATGTGGGGCGACTGCGGCATGCTCTACTTCTTGATGCGAAAGCAAGACCTTGCCGATGCAGACTTCTCTAGGAGCTGGCTCGTCCTCCAATGCCACTAATGAGCGTTTCCATCAGTGCAACCGAATTCGCGATCACCATCCTGATCGCTGCGGCGCTGCTCGGCGGCCTGATGTGGCGTTTCGGCTGGTTCCGCCTGATGGCCGGGGTGGCCGTGGTCGCTCAGTTTGCCCAAGTCACGATCGGCGAACCCGCGGGCGGGCTTACCTTGCTTGGTGGGCTCGGCATCGTTGCCGGGCGCTCTATAATCTGGCAAGCAAACCCGCCCAGCGCCCCGTCCTGCTAGCCCGCTATGCCCGAAGACCTGCTCCTCCTCGCCCGCTCGGACGGCATCGCCGTCACGCTCACGCCGCTCTCCAAGGCGATCGTCGGCGGGCTGTTCCTCTTGATCTTAGGCGGCGTGGCCTGGGTCGTCAGCTACCGCAAGCCCGACGACGACCCGAAGGCATCAACCGACCGCTAGCGATTGGTCGCGGTGTCAGCACCGATAAGCTCGGCAATGTCGGCGAACCGGATCGTTTCAAAGCCTCCCGATTCGGTAACAATTGTGCATCGGCTTGCATTGCGGCCGGTTGCGGCATGGCGCCGCTCGCGCACCAAGCGCTCCTCGCCGCTATTAAGCCGCATCACAAAGGGCTTGAAGGGCTCGCGGACGAGCAAATCGATTAGATTATCGGGGGTGACCATATCCGGCCCTGCCTACGGTTCGTCGTGGGGGAGAGTGACGATCTGAGCGACATTGCGATACGCGATGTGACGGGTCGTATCTTCCTCATGTACCGCAAAGCTCGGTTCGCCTTTGTCTATCGACACGAGGTACGGCTGATCGATGACGACGTTGTCGCCGTTATTGAGTCGGACCTCGAGGCGAGGAAAGGGAGACTCACTCATAATCCGCAGCAATTGGTTAGCGTTCATCCCGCGTCTCGGTCGGCGTGGTTTGCTTGAATCCACCTTCAATTATACGAGATACGGCGACTCGGCGTGACGGCCGTTTGCGGCTAGAATCTCGTTCTTCGCCTCTGTCCCTGCCATACGCCTTCGAATGATCCGCGACCTCTTCGCCAAGCTCCGCGCCGAGAACCGCAAGGCGCTCATGCCGTTCGTCACCGCCGGCGACCCCGACTTGGAGTTCACCGCCGCGGCGCTCAAGGAGGTGGTCGGCCGCGGCGCCGCGCTTTGCGAGGTGGGCGTGCCGTACAGCGACCCGATCGCCGACGGGCCGGTCATCCAAGAATCGTACACGCGGGCGCTGGGCGCCAAGATCAAGCTGGCTGGCATCCTCGAGATGCTCGGCGAGACGTGCCCCGCGTTGCCGGCGCCGGTGGTCACGATGGTGAGCTACGCCATCATCTACCGCCACGGCATCGAGCGCTACTGCGACGACGTGCGGTCGCGCGGCGTCGCCGGCCTGATCGTGCCCGACCTGCCGGTCGAAGAGTCGCCTGCCTTGTCGAAGGTTTGCTCCGACCGCGGCTTGTCGCTCATCCAACTCGTCACGCCAACCACGCCACGCGACCGTGCGCTACGGATCTGCGAGACGTCGACCGGATTCGTCTACTACGTATCGATCGCCGGCATCACGGGCGAGCGGACCGAACTGCCGCCGGACCTGGTGGACAACGTCGGCTGGTTGCGGGAGCAGACCGACCTGCCGATCTGCATCGGCTTCGGCATCAGCAAGCCGGAACACGTCCAGCGGCTGGCGCCGGTGGCGGACGGTTTGATCGTCGGCTCGGCGATCGTTAAACGCGTCGCCGAAGCGAACCACCAGAGCCGCGAAGGGGTTATCAAGGCGGTCGGCGACTACGTCGCGACGCTGCTGGCGGCCCTGGATTGACGCTTCGCCGTGTGCGAATCGATACAAAATCTGCTAAAAACCTGCCAAATTCCGCGTTGCGCACCTGCTAGTGAATTGCGTCTTCGCGACTGAGCGGATACAAGGGAAGGATTAATCCGGTCTTTTCGGCGATACTTAGCGTCGACGTCGGAGGCAACCCCCCACCTGACGCGTGGAGTTGCGCTCCCTAGGCGTCCCACTCTCACTGGAACAGTTCAAAGCAATGAAACACTTCTCAAACGCTATCAGCTTCGCAGGCCCGACCGCTGCGCCGCATGCCCCCGCTCGAGTCAATCGGGCGAATCGATCAACCACCCTCGCAACCACCCTGGGCAGCAAAGCTCGACTTGGCTTCACGCTCGTCGAGTTGCTGGTGGTCATCGCAATCATCGGCATCCTCATCGCCCTGCTGCTGCCGGCGGTCCAGTCCGCACGCGAGGCGGCCCGGCGGACGCAGTGCAAGAACAACATGAAGCAGATGGGCTTGGCCCTGCTCAATTACGAGTCCGCCCGCAAAGCGCTGCCGCCCTCGTCTTTTACCAACGCCAACGGCGGGCTGCTGTTCTCGTGGATCCCCTATGCCCTTCCTTACGCCGAAGAGAGCACGGTCGTCGACTCGCTTGACCTGACCGTGAGCTGGCGAGAGACCGTGAATCAACCCTTCATCGGCCTCGAACTCCCCACGTTCGCCTGCCCCTCGACGCCGACATCGCCCGCGAACCGAGGCTACCTCCTCAACATATCAGGGAATATCGTGCCGGTCGCGCCTACTGATTACGCCGTGCCTCAGGCGATCGACTCAACCGTTCCGGCGGCGTTGCTTTTCGAGGAGACGGCGGAGAAGCGAACGGGGGCTATGGTCAACTTGAAACCTACGCCACTCGGCAAAATTACCGATGGAACATCGAAGACGATCCTCGTTTGCGAGTCCGCCGGCAGGCCTGAGTACTGGACCTCCGAAGGCCAACAATCAACGCCTTGGTCGAGCGCCGGCGGTTGCGGCAACTTACCTGCCGAGGCAAGCGCCGCCATGGGTGGCGCCATCGTTGTTCAAGGGGGCGGTTGGGCCGACCCGAACGGCGGCATCCCGATTCACGGCTTTACCATGAATGGGAACAACCTCGTCTGCGGCGGCAACCTGCCCGTCAACGCGACGGTGCAGCCCTTCAACGTCACCAACAACAACGAGCCGTTCTCGTTCCACCCAGGCCTGTGCCATGTCGTGATGGTCGACGGCAGCGTCCAAGCGCTGGCGGACACGATGGAGTTCGAGATCTTCTGCGCCCTGATCACCCGGGAAGCCGGGGAGGTGTTTAGCGAGACGGCGTTCTGAAACGGGTCGCGGTGGCGCCGGCGACGGTGCTTGCTCGCCACATGCGATCGCCGCGTCAGCGGATGCTCCGATGCCCTTACGTTTCTAGCTGCTGAGGCTGCTTGCCTGCCTAGCCGCTGGTTGCTTCGCGGCTGCGGTGGCAGAGTCCTTCCGCGAGCACGCGGCGGGAGTTGCGTATCGAGCGGCCCTGCAAGCGCCAACGCTGCTGATCATCTCCGCGATTGCATCGCGGACGACGAAACCGCCGCGTGTCGCTGCCTCGCTATTCTTGACGGGATTCGTGGTCTGGTTGTTCACGCCGCGGCTCCACGTTTCGTGGTCGCCCGGGCATCCGACGTTCTGGGACCTAGTTTTGCTCGACTATGAAGTCGAGGCCCTGCCGCCACTCGTTTGTGTGCTCGTCGCGGCGGCGGTCTTCGGGTCAATCCGCTCCGGCCGCCGGTCGAGCGTCGGCCCAGCCAGCACTGCAAGAGGCGGCGCTCGGATCGAAATTGACCCGGTTCGAAGCCGCAAGCTACTATTGGACTAGCCGGCACGCGGTTGGGCGCCGGCGTAATGGCTCACGGGGGCAGGCGCCCCGGTGGGCTCAGGCGAAGGGTTGGTGGGCCGCCCCGGCCTCGCTGGCGGCACGCCACGACTCGAGACTCGACGCCCCCCGCTGATGCTACAGCCGGGCGGAGCGAGGCGGAGGTTCTCTATGCAGGACAACCGCGGCCCCGAAGAGCGGCGCGAGCGCCAGCAGGCCACCACCGCCGAGCGGTTCTTCGCCGGCGTCACGGAGCACGCCTTCCAATCCCGCCTGGGCGTCGTCGACCCGCCGCTGGTCGACTACCTCACCGGTATGCTCCTCCGATTCGTCCGCAGCGACGCGGTCTACGGCGTCCGCAGCGTCCGCGGCCGAAGGCTGACGCAGGTCGCCGAGATGCTGGAGGAAGCCGACGAGCGGATCGGCCCCGCCCGGCGCCGGGTCCACCGCCATATCGGCGACTTCACCCTCTTCTGGACCGGGGTGTACCCAGAACAAGCCGAGCGGCTAAAGAAGCTCGGCGGCAAGGACTCGCTGCTCGACTACCGCGACCAGGGCCGGCGGGCGTACTTCGTCGCCAGCCGGCTTCCCGGCGCCGCGTCGGCCCCCGCCGGCGAGCTGCTCGAGCGCCTCGCCGAGCAGTTCGAACTAGTCGAGTACGGCCTCAGCGAGGTCCGCCGCGTTTGGGAAGAGCGCGGCGACGGCGACCGTGCCCTGGTGATCTAGCCGCGGCTGGCCAGCAACGCCTGTGCTTTCCGGCTGCCCGGCACAGTCTTTTTGGTCGCGAGTCTCGGCGGACACCCTCGCTCGGCTTTCTCCGCCAGCGGGCAACGACTTGCGCAAGACGCGCGGGCGCGCCGTTCCTGTGCCAACCCGGGAGTTTTTGGCCACTCTGGCGCCTATCCCTTCGGACACCCGTGCCCGCAGTGACACACGTCTGGCACTGACGAGAGAATCTTCTCGACAAGGCGGCGGGCGCCGCTAAGTTCTTGGGCGTGCCGAGTTCAACGTTCACCGCGGGGAACGTTCAACCGATCGCCAAGCCTGCGCTATCGCCCAAGTCGTTGGCGGAGCTAAGGCTGCTTCCCGACCACGCCCTGCAAAGCGTGGACATCGCCCGGCTGAACCTGTTGTGCGCCGAGGGCTTGCACGGCTCCGAGCGGCTCGACGTCGGCGAAGCCCTCCAGCAAGTCGACGCGATGGCAGCCGCGGTGGCACACGCGACGCGGCGGCTATGGCGCCGGTTCCGCGACGCGCCACACCAGTTCGAACACTCGCCCGTTTACTTCCGCATGCTAATCCTCACGGTCGTCCTGCAACGCGATTTTGGCGTCGCCTACGACGTCGACTGGTTCAACCGCCCGCCGGACCACACCGACGCGCGCCACCTGTTCATCCATGGCCTGCTCGAAGGACGCGGCGGAACCTGCATGAACCTGCCGGTGCTGACGATCGCCGTCGGTCGTCGGCTCGGCTACCCGCTGCGGTTGGTAAGCTGCGTCTGCCACTTGTTCGTCCGCTGGGACGAGCCGGGCCAGGGACCGCGGCTCAACATCGACGCCACGTCCCGCGGGCTTGCCACGCACACCGACGACCACTACCGAGAGTGGCCGATCCCGATGTCGGCCGCCGACCGCGCCGGCGACTACTACCTGAGGTCGCTCACGCCGCGAGAAGAAATGGCGTTCTTCTACGCCAGCCGGTCACGCTACTGGCTTGATTGGCGCCGCTGGCGCGAAGCGCTCGAAGACGCCTACCACGCGGCGCGGCTCTTCCCGGGCGAGCCGAACCTGGCCGGCATGCACGCCATCACAACGGTGCTCCTCAACGAGGCGTACGGCCTGGCCCGCTACGACCGGCTGGCCGAGACGGTGATCCAGCGGGGCCGCGTCCGCCGGATGGCGGCCGACGAGCGCTGGGCCGTCCGGGCCGCGGACGACGAGCGGCGACGCATCGATTCGCTCCCCCGCTGGTCGTCGCCCCGCCCCGCGGCGGCCGCCGGGGCGCCGACCCACCCACTCGCCACCTACCAGTACGGAGACTAGCCGCGTGTACGACCCCACCATCGGCCGCTGGCTGAGCGAAGACCCGATCAAGGACGGCGAAAACTGGCACGCGTACGTCGGCAACAAGCCAACGACCTACGTCGATCAGGACGGCCTGAACGAGGTCTACTTCGCGTCGAACCCGGTGACCGGCAAGATCGACGTCTACTTCCAGGACGAGTTCTGGTGGTGGGGCCCCAACGAGGGCGAGCCGCTCTACCTCGGCTCGATGGACCCGGGCGACGCGCGCGAGATCGTCCGGCGGGGCGGCCACACCGTGACGCTCACCGAGGTCATCGCCGAGGCCCGTACCTGGTTCTACACCACCTACGACTGGGGCTGCTGGTTCGCCGAGCACCACCACGACTTCAACAAGTCGACCGCCGGCAACATGCGGATGGGCGCCACCGGCGAGACGGACCGCGCGCAACGCGCCGCCGAGCGCGAAGCCCGCACGACCGGCGTCCGCCCTATGCAGCCCCGCTTCAAGAGCGAGGCGGAAGCCGCCGAGCGCGAAATATCGCAATACTCCTGGGACCTGTTGATCTTCTACCTGACAGCGCCCGCCGAGGTGCTGCAGCCGCTGAGCCAACTCAAAAACGTTAAGAGTGCGAGCCAGCTACAAAAGGCGCCGGGGGTGATCGACGCACGGGGCTGGGAAGAGTACGAACAAGGCATCCGACAACTGTACGGAGCACTCCCTCTATCAAAGCGTGTCGCTGAAGGCGTGCTTGATGGCAAGGCGTTCAAGCTCCAGGCGGACGACGTAGCGAAGATCGGAAAAACGCAGGTCGCAATCGAAGCAAAGTTCTGCAGCGACTGGGGGGAATCCATCTACAACCCCGCATCGAAGGTCGGCCAGCGCCCTTTTACGGCTCGCCTCAGAGCCGGGCAGGTCCAGCAGGCCCGGCAGTACGCCGCGAAGTTCCAATGGGTCATCTATCACACGAACGACGCCGATCTCATGCGCTACTACTCCGCGCAATTCCGAGAGGCGGGCATAACAAACTTCCGTTTCATCTTGACGCCCTAGCAGGTCATGGATCATCTACCGCCGGGCCTGCGGCCCTCGACTGAGCATGAGTACCTCTACGTCGCGATGGAGGCCGGTGAAGACTTCGCGGCGTTTGTGCGCGCCGCCCTGGGACCAGTCGGCCGCGAAGACTTGCCGAACGGCGGCGTCCTCGACAGCTACGCCCGGATTCGGCTCGACGCCGAGACAACCCTCGAGGCGATCTCCTATAACCAGGACCTCGACGCGTGGCGCTCTCTGCTTGTCGGGCACTGCCTCCGGACGAACCGCTTGTGCGGGCTCGTCCGGAAGGGATTGCTCACCCTTACCGACGGCAGGAGCACGCCCCTGCTCGACTGCGAGCTGGAGTATGGCGACCGTCGTGAGCAAAGCCTACCCAAGACGATCAAGGCACGAGGTCACGAGCCGCTTTGGTCGCTCTGGAGCGTTGCCGCTCGGCTGTACGGGAAAGCCTTTACGTACGTTGTGTCGATTTACCAGAGCTTGGGGCGCATCGTAATCGCAAGCGAGTACCGCATCGATGGCGGACAGGGGGTCCCGCGCCGGCCGGTGCAAGTCGTCGACGCGCCATTCAGCGCCGAGGCTGTCGGTATCGCGGTTACGCTGGCGCTGCAGTTGCGACCCGAAACCCCGCAGCCGGGCGAAGAACTGATACTGAGTAGTTTCGACGAAGAAGACCGGGGCGTACTCGCAACCAGATTGAAGGCGAGCCTCCTGGTCCCTATCGGAGACTTCGTCGAAGTCATTCCGCTGAGCCGGCATGCGGATCGCGAGGGCTTCAAGGAAGTGGGCAGCTTCACAAGGCTTCGCAATGACCAGAGCCTCGAGTCCCTCGGCGAAGCGGTGCTCACCGCCCTCGAAGGCAGCTCGACCGAGGTGGGCCCGTGAGAGGCCATGGAGGCCGCCAAGAGGCAAAGCCGCCGTGCGTTGCCCAAGATGCTCCGCGGCTACATCGACGACATAGCGGAATTCACGAAGCGCAGGCGCCAGACCGATGACTTCGCGCTTGACAGCGGCATGATCCGGCTACGGAGACGGATTGTCGCCCTACCTCCGCGGTCACGGTCCGGGATTCATAAGGCCGCTCGATTGACGCCTGCAAAAACAAGTTGACAGGCCGACCAACGGGAGTGCCGGCGTTTAACCGGGAAACCGCTGCTGCGACGTCAAGTTCCTTCTGCGTCCATCAATAAATGCGGCGGAACAGCACGGCCGATCAAGAGGAGTCGAGGTGCTTGTAAGAGAAATCGACTTATTGACGCATGCGCAGGCAAAGCGACAGGTCGACCAACGGGAGTGCCGGTTTTTGCCGCTGAAGTTGCGCACCTGGGTCAAGTTGCTAGCGCAACCACCAATCATACCGAGTGTCGGACCATGACACAGTATGCTGACGTCTGTGTCATGGATCAGCGTATCATCGTGCTACCGCTTTGGCGTGCGCCGGTAGGCTTCTACCGCGTGAGTACACCGGCGGTGGTTGTCTCGTTGCACGAAGGCCCCAGCGCCGTGGGTCGTGCTGTCCGCGCCACGTGGGCGACGGAGGCGGAGGAGCCCCGTGAGCTTGGACACGTCTTGCGCTGGTTCGCGAGAGGAGATGCCTTCAATCCCCTGGAGCACTTACCCTTCTGAACCGCCAATGTGAACGGGGCGAACGTTGAGGTTTCTCCCATGGCACAAACGGAATCACTAGAAGGCTACGACGGCATCCCCGCCAAGGAGCGGCACTTGTTTGTCGGCGTCGACGACGCGACGCCCGGGCAGGCGGTGCTCGACGCGTTGGCGGAGAGCACCCCCGCTGATCCGAGTACACCGGCGAAGCGTGCGTACGATTCGCACGTGTGACCCGTTGATAGCGGCCGACGCTCGCCGTGTCGGCCCGGTACGAGTGCCCCACAACGAATCGTGCTGAGCGCCAGCACCGCGGGTTAGGTCGTCTTCCTCAGGCGCCGACCCGCACGTCGAGAGCTTTGCCGCGCTCGCTCCCGCGGCCCTCGCCCTTGTCGCGCACCACGCAAGATGCTTGGGAATACCACCTTTCAGCGGTTGCCGGGGCACACAGACAGCCCGTTCGGGGGGTAAAACCGCGCGAAACCGCTACTCGATAGAAGATCGTTGTCGCAGTGCGCCGTCGGTGATAACGTATGGTCGCCCGCGATGCGCGTTTGTTGCTCTCACACCGCGGGCGGCCGATTGCGCACGCCAACCGAACAATTTCTTGCAGCTAGTGATCTCGACCCGGGAACAAGTCTAATGAACGCGAAGTTGATGGCTGTCGGTCTGATTGCGCTTGCGTGTTTCGCTATCGCTACCCCCAAGCACGCAAACGCCGGCACGATTACCTCGGTGACCTCCGCGGGGGGCCCGGCGGCGGCGTGGCGGTCGACCCGGTCGTGCTAACGGTGTCCGAGGGCAACGACAACCAGCCGGGCGGGCCTGGTGGCGACAACAATATTGTTGTTCCGCTCAAAGTCTTCGACACGCCAGAGGTGATCGACATCGTCTTCAGCGTCGTCGACTCGTCGCCGAGCGGGACGACCGAGTACCGCATCGTGCAGTCGGTCGACAACGACACGGGCCTGCCCTGGGATGGCTACACGCTGGTGCTCGGCTTCGGCTCGGGGGGGGCCTTCACCCCCTCGCCCGCCGATGACGGACTCGACTTCGACTTCCCGGAACTCGACCCGACCGAACCGGAGTCTTCGGCGTTCTCCTCCGTGCTGGCTGGCCAGGACACGCTGGTCTTCAGCTTCGGCTTCCAGCGGAGCGGCGCCGCGAGCTACGACTTCCGGATCGACGTCCCCGACGGGATCAACAGCTTCACGCTCCGGCAGTTCCCCTCCGCCATCCCCGAGCCTTCTTCCGTGTTGCTCGCCTTGCTGCCGTTCGCGGGTGCGATCGCAAAGCGTCGACGCTGATCGCCGCCGCGCCTTGCCCGCCGCTTGTCCGTTACTGATGATTCGGCGATGGACAAACCCTCTCTTTTGCTGCCGATCCGCGGCGCGTACGACCTCGACCGGACCCTCGCCACGCTTACGATGGGCGCGGGCAACCCGTGCCTGCGCCACAGCGTGTCGGCCGCAGAGATGACGCTCGCCACGCCCGCCGGTGGGGTCGTTGTCCTGGCGCAGCGCGGCGCCGACGCTTTGCGGGTGTCGCTCGCGGGGGCGGGCGCCGGTTGGGTTCGGCCGCACCTGCCGGGGTTGTTCGGGCTGCTCGACGACGCGACGGGGTTCGCTCCCGAGGGCCGGCTCCGCCGCGTCGTGCAGAAGCACACCGGGCTGCGGCTGCCGCGGCTGCCGGTCGTCTCCCACCGGCTTGTGCAGGTCGTGCTGCAGCAGCTCATCAGCTTCCGCGACGCCTGCCGGGGCTGGCGGCGGCTGGTCCTGCGTTACGGAGAAGCCGTCCCCGGCGGCGGCGGGTTGTACCTTCCACCAGCGGCGGGGCGCCTCGCGACGTTGACGGTCGCCGAGTACACGGCGTGCGACATCCTGCCGAGGCACGCCCGCCTGATCCGCGAGCTGGCGAAGCAGGCCGCGGGGCTCGAACGGCTGTGGGACGCCGGCGCCGCGGCCGACAGCACCGGTTCGGGCGGCGACGGCTCGGACGGCGCAGCGGACCGGCTTAGCGATTACCTCCTGCGGCAGCCCGGCGTCGGGCCGTGGACGGTGGGTTACCTCCGCGGCGCCGGGTTGGGCGACGCCGACGCCGTGGTGCTGGGCGACTACGGCCACCCCCACCACGTCGCCTACTTCTTTACCGGCAAGGAGCGCTCGGATGACGCGGAGATGCTGCGCCTGCTCGAGCCCTACCGGCCGCACCGCTTCCGCGTGCTGCAGCACCTGATCCTCGGCTCCGCGCCGCCCCCTCGTCGGGGGCCCCGTCGGGCGCGGCTCAATCGCCGGTTGCGGTAGGCGACGTGGCGGGTCTCGCGGATGCGTCGGGTCCAAACGAAGCGGCGGGCGCCGTCGTCAAGGGGGTTAGCACAACATTGCGGTACTCAATCGGCGCCCCTTCGGACTGCAGGCAGATGGCGCCGCGTGCGGCCGTGGCGTTGCCGCTCATGTTGGTCAGCCTGCCGTTGACCCACACCACGACCGACGCGCCCTCGCAGAGGATGGTCATCGTGTTCCACTCACCGAGCGGACGCTCGACGCCGTCGATCAGCCGCGCGTGGCGGCGGTTCTTTGGATCGGCGGGCTCGTTCGGCGCGTCGATCTGCGTGCCGATGACCCAGAAGTCGCCCGCGTGTTGATTGGCCAGCTGCACCTCGACCGACTTGGGCCAGATGCCCAGCGTGCGGGGCGTCGACGCGTGGATCAGCACGCCGTTGTTGCCGGGCTTGGCGGGCCAACGCCACTCGAGCGTCAGCCGGTAGTCCCCGTACTCCGCCTCGGTGCGGAGGTACCCGAGCGGCCGGCCCGCGCACCGCACGACGCCACGGGCGACCGACCAAACGTCGCTCATCGCCACGCCCTGCTCGGTCAGGTCGTAGGTCCAGCCCGTGAAGTCGACGCCGTTGAATAAGCGCAGCGGTTCCCCCGCGTGGGAACTCGCCGGCGGCAGCGTGCCGAGGCACAGCGCGAGCGGCAACAGAATACGGTTCATAGGGCGGGTCTTTCTTGGAGAGGAGGGGGTCCGGCGGCGGCTACGTCACGAGGCCTTTGGTGACCATCATAAACACGTCCTCGAGCGTTGGCTCTTTGTCGGCGAACGAGACGCGCCCCGCGTCCGAGGCGACGAGCGACCGCATCAGCCGCTGGACATCGGCGTCCCCGCCGTCGTACTCGACGGTGCAGCTCCGCGCGTCGACCTGCACGCCGCGGACCTTCGGGTCGCTGCGGATCAGGCTCACCCCCGCGTCGGGGCTGCCGGCGAAGCGGACCTCGATGTGGCGGTTCTGCTGGATCTTGCGGTAGACCTTCTCGATCGGCCCGGAGAGCAGCAGCCGGCCACGCTCGATGATGCCGATCGACGTGCAGACGTCGGCCAGCTCGGTGAGGATGTGGCTGGAGATGAGGATCGTCTTGCCCATCTTGCGGAGCTCTTTGAGGAGCGCCTTTACCTCAAGCCGCGCCCGCGGGTCGAGGCCCGACGCCGGCTCGTCGAGGATCAGCACCGGCGGGTCGTGCACGAGCGTCTTGGCCAGGCAGAGCCGCTGCTTCATGCCACGCGAGAGGCCGTTGACGTAGTCGTCCCGTTTGTGGGTCAGGTCGAGCAGCTCGAGCACGTCGCTGATGACCGCCTTGCGTTGGTTGGCGGGGATCTCGTAGGCGACGCTGAAGAAGTCGAGGAACTCCCAAACCTTCATGCCGTCGTACACGCCGAACATGTCGGGCATGTAGCCGACGCTCCGCCGGACGCCGATCGGGTCGTCCACGACGCTGTGCCCGTTGACGTGGCCAACGCCCGACGTCGCGCGCAGCAGCGTCGCCAGGAAGCGGATCGTCGTGCTCTTGCCGGCGCCGTTGGGGCCGATGAAGCCGAACATCTCGCCCGCGGCGATGTTCAGGCTCAGGTCCTCAACCGCGACAAAGTCGCCGTACGACTTGTGGAAATTCTTGATCTCGATCATCGGCGTGCAGTCTGGTGTCGGACCCGTGTGTCGCTGTGGGCTACTCAGTGGTGGCTGGTCGGCGCCGCGTTGTCGGCGGGTTCGTGAGGTGTGGTGGATCAGCGGCGTGCGCTTGGGGCGGGCGGCTACCGGCGACGCTCGACGTCGACCGGGGCGTTGGCGTCCGCCTTGGGCGTCGGCAGCGGGGCGTACCGCAGGTGGGCCACCACGAACGTCACGCCCCGCAGCTGCGACGCCGCGGGCGCCACCGAGACGCCGGGAAAGACCTCGTCAAGCAGCGCCACGGCGCGGACCTCGCCCGGCTCGAGCTGCGTCGGGTCGAGCGCCAGCGCGAACAGCGGCTCGAGGTTGAGCCGCAGCGGCGCGTCGGTCTCTCCGCCGGCGGAGCCATCTGCGCTGGCAGCGACGGCGGGGATGCGGCGGTCGGCGAACGGGGAAGTCCCTTCGGCCCAACTCAGCGGCTGAAAGCTCAGCGGCGTCGACGACCGGCGGTCGAGATCGCCGACCCAACACCCCAGCAGCGTCGGGTCCGCCGCGCCATCGTCAACGGGCCGCCGGACGACAACCAGCGATTCGAGCGCGTGGTCGGTCTCGTTCGTCAGGCGGTTGCGGCGCGGGTCGAGCGTTAGGGCGCCGCCGAGGTCGACCATCTCTTCGGTGTGGGCCATGTCGGTCGAATTGGAAGACACCGACAGCCCCAGCAGCCGCGCCTTCTCCTGCCTTTGGTAGGTCACAATCGCCGGGCGCTGGCCCTCGAGCAACGCCGGCTGGTCGCTGCGGGCGAACGGCGCGGCGAGCGCCGTCGGGCCGTCGAACTCCAGGTCGTACGTCGTCGACAGCGACGTGTAGAACGAGAGGTAGCGAGTCAAGTGGCCCCGCGGGTGGCCGGGCTGGGTCTCGAGGATCGCCACCTCGTTTTGAGCGCGGACGAATCCGATGTCGAGCTGCGCCTGCCGCACCACGACATACGTGCCGAGCAGAGCGATGATGGGCGCGGCGACCCACGCCAGCTCGACACGGCCAAGGGCTTTGAAGAAGAACCAGTTGAAGGGCGCAAGCACCGCCAGGTAGACGGCCAGGCAGATGACGACGAAGCGGGCGCCGGGCACGTCGACACCCGCCGCTTCGCGGAGGGCGCCGCGGGCGGCGGTGGCGGCGGCGCTGAAGTCGCTCCACGCCGCCGGACCGGCCGCCGCGGCGGGCTCGGCGAAGCGGCGGGTGTCGACGGAGCCGGTTTGCTGAGGGAACATCGATCCGAAGTTGTTCGCCGGCTGCGCTGTTTCCGTCGCTACCACCCGGTAACCAAACGCGTCGGGCTCGGCGTGCGTATCGCGGGCGAAGAAACGGAGCTTGGTGTTCGCCCCGCCGTCGATCAACGCGCCCGCCTTGGTCGAACGGGCGACGTACAGGCTGCCGGCGACGTCGTCCTCGGCGCCGATGTAGGTCGGGCTCGACCAGCCGAACCGCCGCGGCGGCCGGCGGAGCAGCAGGTTGTTCATCAGGTTCTCGTGCCCGTCTTGCCAGTTGACCAAGCCGCGCTCGGCGAGCTGCATCGCCGAGACGATCACCCGCCCCCGCCCGACTCGCCGCTCGGCGAACAGGTCCTTTACGCCGGCGACCGGCTCGGCCTCTTCACGGAGCTTGAGTTGGATGCCCGACCAGGCGGCAACCGGCTCGATCGGCTTGCGGCGACGCGACGCGGCCCACGAGCGGCTGATCGTGGCCAGGTCGTCGGCGGTCAGGTTGCGGGCCCCGCCGCTGTCGGCCGGCAGGTACGGGTCAAAGAAACTGTCGCGTAGCAGGTCGAGCGAGTCGGGCCCGCTGACGACGAGCTGCCCGCCCCAGTGGAGCCAATCAACAAGCGCCGCCTGCTGCGCCTTGCTCAGCCGCTCCGGCTCGACCTCGTCCCACAGCAGGTACGCGACCGACGTCCAGCAGAGCGGGTTGTCCGGCAGGGGGATCCGCTTCTCGATCGACGGCGCAACCAGTCGGTACTGCGCAGAGAACGTCATGCGCCCGGCTTCGCTGTAGTCCTCGAAGTCTTCGATCAGCGGGGCGTCGATCGAGTACATCGTCTTGAGGAACTGGTAGCGTGCGGGCTCTTTGCTAAGCACAACCAGGTGCTGCTGGTGGGGCGCCATCCGCGTTAGTTTGAGGTTCTGCGGCGGCTGGGCGAGGCTGGCGCCCCGCTGGCGGAGCGTGCTGCGTGTCTTGAGTTGCCCCGGCGCCGGCGGGATGTAAACCACCGACTCGATCTGCTTCTCTTCCCCCTTGGCGAGCGCCACGTCGCGCGACCCACGGACGGCGAACCCGGTGCGGTCCATCGGGATCGGCTGGTTCTGGCCGTCGACCACTTGCAGCGTCGCCTCGCCGACCCAGTTCTCGTAGTTCGGCTTCATCGCCTGCTTGGCGATCTGCCAGTGACCCGGCTTGACGTACAGCGACAGGATGTCGTCGGGCCCCGGCTGCGGGATCGGCGGCTGGACCTCCAGCGGCGGCTTCTTCTGCTTCTTCTCCCGCTCCGCCTTGCGCTTCTTGGCCTCTTCTTCCTCAAGCGCCTCGCGGGCAGCCTGCTCCTCGGGCGTCTCTTGCCGGCAGGTGCATCCGGGCGTGGTGACCGCCGCGACCGCCATGAAGAGCAGCAGCGCAAGGCGGGTGACGCTCCAACAGCGTGTCGAACCGGCGAGCGCCGACCGCCGCGCCGCTGTTTGGCCTTGGGTACTCATGGGAACGCGGGGCATGCGTCGGGCCGGCGGCGGGGGCGTGCGGGGCGAGGGCGCTAGCGGCGAGAACCGTTCGCCCCTGGGCACGTATTTTATCGCGTCGACGTGGCGGGAGCGACCGTCGGCGGGGGGCTTCTCAGCCGCTACTTTGCCTGCCCGGAACGCCAGCGCCTCGGAGCAGCCAGGCCGCCGCGCCGGACAACGCCAGGAAAAAGCCGATCGTCGCGAGCGACAAACCGGCCACACGGTCTTCCACGCCGTAGTGGAGCAGCGTGAACAGCCGCTCGGCGACGGTCGTCGGACCGGGCGGCAGCACCAGCTTGGTCGCGGCGAGTTCCCCCACCGAGGTCGCCACCGCCGCGAGCCACGCCGCGGCAACCGCCCGCCACCGCATCGGCGCCACGATCTTCGGCACGACGCCCCACCACGGGACGCCGTCGGACCGGGCCGCGCCGACCACGGCGCGGGGCACGCTGGCGAAGGCGGGCCACAGGATCAGCGTCGCGATCGGCGTTGCCCGGACCATCTGCACCAGCCAAGGGCCGAGCAGCGTGTGGTCGTACATCCACGTCAGCCCGGCGAGCGGCGATCCCCACGGGTGGTTGAGCAGGCGGATCGCGGCGACGCCGAGCAGCGGCCCCGGCACGACCAAGCAGGCGGCGACCGCCGACAGGCTAACCACCGGCGGCCGCCGCGAGCGGGCGAGCCGCCACGCCCAACCGGCGCCGACCAAGGTCGCCCCCGTCGCCACGTACAACGCCAAGCGGGCCGTGAGCAGCACGT
>JBCCZD010000012.1:0-30588 GCA_039188275.1 Planctomycetota bacterium | reverse complement strand
TTCGTCCTGCAAGACGGCGACATCGAGAACTACGACAACGAGATGCTCGTCCGCCTGAGCCTGCCGATGGCCCACCCGGGCATGGACTTCGATTTCTGCAAGGCGTTTTATGCCCGCTGCACGACGAAGATGCATGGCCGCGTCGTTCGGCTGCTGGTGACGCCCATGCTGCGGGCATTGATTTCGGTGATGGGGAACGATCCGTACCTGGTCTTCCTCCGCAGCTTCCGCTACCCGCTGGCCGGCGAGTTTGCGGTGACGAGCACGCTCGCCCGCTCGAACCGGATCCCGTGCGACTGGGGCCTGGAGGTCGGCACGCTGGCCGAGGTCTTCCGCAACACGTCGCCCAAACGGGTCTGCCAGGTCGACATCGCCCGCCTGTACGACCACAAGCACCAGCCGATGTCGCTCGAGGACCCGAGCAGGGGGCTGATGAAGATGGCCTCGGACATCCTCAAGAACATCATCCGTACGCTGGCGAGCCGCGGCGCCGTGTTTGGCACGGGGCACTTCATTAGCGTCCGCTCCGCTTACCTACGCCTGGCCCAGGACGCTATCCGCCAATACCACGCCGACAGCCTGATGAACGGCCTCGACTACGATCGGCACAGCGAGGAGCAGGCGATTGAGGGCTTCGCCGGGCTGATTACCGACTGCGGCGACGCGGTCTAC
This sequence comes from Planctomycetota bacterium, assembly GCA_039188275.1. Lineage (GTDB taxonomy): Bacteria > Planctomycetota > Planctomycetia > Pirellulales > Lacipirellulaceae > JBCCQL01. The sequence goes on along the minus strand of JBCCZD010000012.1, from coordinate 29,916 downwards.
GCCGACCCGTCGGGCGAGCCGTCGCTGCCGACCTGGACCCGTGTCGTCACGGCGTTGCCCGATTTCCCACAGCGGCTCCGGCAGATTGCTCAGGATGACCGGGCAGAATTCGCGGCGGCCCCTTAGCGGTTCGTGTAGCGTGCTGTTCGCCCGCCGGGGGAAGGTGAGCCTCGCGATGTCTCGCTTTTCGGCGAGGTAGACCGCCAAACGCGAGGCAGCAAAGCCCCGACAAGCCGATTGGGATAACGGGTACGTCAGGCGACGTGGCGACGACAAAACCGGCCCGCTGCGCCGTGTAAGCCCGCAGCCGGGCATCAGTGACGTCGCGCCGCCACTCGTGCGCGGCCTGTCCGGCGAGCGCCCCGGCCCCGCCAGTCCCGACCAGCAACAACCCCCAAGCCAGCGGCCTCCGTAGAACCGGCGCCAAAGCCCGGCAAGCGAGGGTCGCCGTCGGCGCAAAGGTCACCAGCAGGAACAGGTGGTAGCCGAGCAGGGCTTCCGGCGCCGCGGCGCAGCCCCACGGCCCGCACAGGCCTTGGCCAATCAGCCCGTGCCAGCGGTGCATCTGCAAGGCGCCACCGATAGCGGTCGCCCAGGCGACGAGCCCTCCGCCGAGCACTAGCAACCTTGATGTCGCCATTTGGTTTGAATGGAGTTGGGATGAGGGGCGGCCGGTCCGACGCATCAACCTCGCCTATCTTAGGCGATTGCCGTGGCCGTGGGGGTTGGCCAAGCCACGCTGAACAGGTTTCTCTTGCCGGCGGCGAGGAACCGCCCGAGAATCATCCCTGCGGGCGCCGCCGATGCCCGCGTCTACGACCATCGGAGATTCGACATGCGGAGTCTGTTCGCGGCTTGGGCGGCCCCGGTGATTCTTGCCGGCGTTTGTTGGATGCCGGTGGCGCGGGCCGCGGCTATGCCGCCGGACGTCGCGGCGGCGCTCGCCGAGGTGGACGCGGAACTCCACGATCGGCCGCCATCCACGCCGAAGCTTTACACCAAAGAGGACCTCGCGGCGCTGCTGCGTGAGTGGCGAGGGGTGCCGCCTGGCGGGCGGCCGCGGCCCGCGCGTGCCGTCGGGCCCGAGATGGAGGGCCGTCTTTTGGGGGCGCCGGTCAGGCAAGCCTCGCAGAAACGGCTTCTGTTGGAGACCGCGTTCCAAATGGAAGCGCTTGCGCATCAGCTTGACCTGGCCAACCTCGCGGACGAGGCTGATGAGGTCCGCAAGGCGGCTTCCAGCTTGCGGGCCACCAGTCGTCGGCTGGTTTCGACCGACGAACAAATCATGCCGGGCCAACCGGATTTCGCCATTTCGCCCCGGCGGTCGCCGACCGGCCCAACGCGTCCAGGTAGTCCCGAGCCGGGGCCGGGGGCGCCCGTCTACCGGCCAGTCCCGTCCGGCCCGCAAGATGGTGTCGAGCCTGCACCGCCCGTTGGGAGAATCGCTCCGAACGGGACGCCAGCATCGCCAGGCAGACGACCTCTTACGCCTAGCCCGCCCGGGGCGACAAACGCCGAGTAGCGTGCCACGCTCGGAGCCTTTGGTTGACACCCGCTTGGGGCGTCATTAGTGTTTACCAGATAGGGGTTTAGGGCATGCGCAACCCGGATAACGGGTGTCGGTGGGCAATCGTTCGCCGGCCGCTTCCGAGTCTCTTCCGTTGCTGCCGCCCGATCCGCCGTTCGCCGTTCGCCCCCATTTGGGTCTCCCGCCGCCATGTCGAAGATTCTCGAGTTCCTTATTAAGAAGGGGATCATCGGCAAGGAGCAGGCGAAGGAGGGGATCGCCTTTGGCGAAGCGAACGCCATCAAGGACTACGAGGCCCTCATCCGGCTCGGCTACGTGACCAACGAGCAGGTCACCCAAGAGATGGCCAAGCTGCACGGCTACATCTACTACGACCTGGCGGGCGTGCCGATCCCGCCCGCGGTGGTCGAACTGGTGCCCGAATCCGTGGCCCGCGAGAACGCCATCATCCCGCTTGCGGAAGACGACGACGCCCTGAAGGTCTTGGTTAGCGACCCGGAAGACTTCGAAACGCTCGACAAATTGCAGTTCATCCTGAACCGCAAGATCGAGATCGGGTTGGCAACGCGCGAGAGCATCCTCGAGGCGATCAATCGCAACTACGGCCAAATGGGTGACGAGTCGGCGGACTCCATGCTGCAGGAGTTTACCGACACCGCAATCGACTTCACCGAGACCGAGACCGAAGGGGACGAAGACAACGAGGAGGTTGACGAGGCGAGCGCCCCGATCGTGCGGCTCGTACAACTGATGATCAGCGAGGCGGTGCAGCTCCGGGCGTCGGACATCCACGTCGAGCCGTTTGAAGGGCGGGTGCGGATCCGCTACCGGATCGACGGCGTGCTGGTCGAACGGGATAGCCCGCCTAGGCGGCTGCTCGGGGCATTGCTGTCGCGGATAAAGATCCTAGCGAAGATGGACATCGCCGAGCGTCGCCGCACGCAAGACGGGCGGATCAAGATCACCGCTGGCGGCAAGGAGCTTGACCTGCGGGTCAGCATGCTGCCGACCAATCATGGGCAATCGTGCGTCATGCGGTTGCTCGACAAGGACAACATCAAAGTCGGCGTACGGCAGCTTGGGCTCTCCGACCGCGACTTTAGTCTCTTCAAGAACCTGATCCGGCGCCCCAATGGTATCTTGTTGGTGACAGGTCCAACGGGGTCGGGAAAGACGACGACTCTCTACGCTGCCCTGAACGAGTTGAATCGGCCGGACCGCAAGATCATCACCGCGGAAGACCCGGTGGAGTACTACCTGCCGGGCATCAACCAGGTGGAGGTAAAGCATACGATCGGCCTCGACTTTGCGGCGATTATCCGGTCGATGTTGCGCCAGGCACCGAACGTGATCCTGGTTGGCGAGATGCGTGATTACGAGACCGCATCGATGGGAATCCAGGCTTCTCTGACCGGACACCTCGTATTTAGTACCCTGCATACGAACGATGCGCCCGGAGCCGTGACACGAATGGTCGACATGGGCGTGCCCGCCTACCTGGTCGCAGGCAGTGTCGTGGGGATTTTAGCTCAGCGATTGGTCCGGGTGATCTGCTCGAAATGTAAACAACCGTACACTCCTACGGACCAGGAGTTGACGGCCGCCGGCATAACCCCCGAGCAAGCGGCGTCGGCAACCTTCATGAAGGGACGGGGCTGCAGCAGCTGCGGCGGGGGTGGCTATCGGGGGCGTTTGGGTGTGTTCGAATTGATGCCAATGACCTCGAAGATCCGTGAACTCTCCTTTCAAGGCGCGTCGACGCAAGACATTCGCAAAGCCGCTGTAGAGTATGGCATGTCAACACTTTACGACGACGCCATCCGTAAAGTGCTGGAAGGGATAACGACGCTCGAAGAGGTCTTCCGCGTAGCCAAGAAGGCAAACTAATTCTTAGTCACCCTGGTGCGTGCTTGATCGGCCTGGTCGTCTTGGTAAGTCGTCGTTGAAGGGCACGACCTGCAGCTCAGCGGTCTCTGCGAGGCTGTTGTGCGCTATGAAGCAACGCGCCAGTCCCGCGATCCGAGCGAGTGGTAGCCCGGATTCTAAGCTTCTACGCTGCCTAAATCTCTCCGCAGTAATTACTTGAGCTTCTGGCGCTTTGCCCAGATACTTGGTTTGGAAGGAATAAGCGGCGTTGTTCTGTGCTCCGCCTCTCGGCAGGTCGCGACGCAATCGTGCCGAGCGGCTAGGGGCAACGAGATATGGGGTCTTGTCGGTAAATCCGCCCGCTGGGGCAGCGCTCGGCTCGTGTCCGCCGGCTAGTCTGGTTCGCTTGATTATCGGCGGATGCACGGCAGAAAAAGTGTCCTTCCATCGAATAGCGATCGTTAGGCGTAGCGAAGCCCCATCGGCGGGGTGGGCTGGTGACGAGATCGCTCAGGAACGGAGCAGCTACGGTTGAAGCGAAGGGGTGGCAAACGGCCGAGCGTGGGCTTCTGCGCCTGCGACGGAAGACGCGGGCCTGCCGCGTTGCGCCTGACCCAATGCCCGCGCCGTGTCTTGAGCCTTTCGCCAGCCGTTGATTGCCGGCGACCTTAGCTTTTTACAGGCGACTTAAGCGGCAGGGGATTCGGCGATGGGCACGATTCTGATCGACAAGCTGCTGTCGGCCGTGGTGAAGCAGGGCGCCAGCGACCTGCACATCACCGTCGGGCAGCCGCCCGTGCTGCGGCTGAGCGGGCGGATGCAAAAGCTCAAGACCAAGGTGCTCGAGGAGAGCGACACGATGTCGCTGATGAAGAGCATCACGCCGGACCGCTGCCAGCAAGAGTTTCAGGAGACCGGCAGCACCGACTTCGGGTTCGCGTTTGGCGACGCCGCCCGCTTCCGCGTGTCGGTGTTCCGGCAGCGGGGCAAGGTGGCGATGGTGCTGCGGCAGATCCCCGTCGACCTGTGGACAATGGATCAGCTAAAGCTGCCGCAGGTCTTCAAGAAGATGATCACCCGGCCACGCGGCTTGGTGCTGGTCACCGGCCCGACCGGTTCGGGCAAGTCGACTTCGCTCGCCGCGATGATCGACTATCTGAACGAGAACCTGGATCACCACATCATCACGATCGAAGACCCGATCGAGTTCCAGCACAACCACAAGAAATCGACAATCAACCAGCGTGAGGTCGGCACCGACGTCACTAGCTTCGCCGAGGCGATCCGCCGGGCGTTGCGGCAAGACCCGGACGTCATCTTGGTCGGCGAGATGCGGGACCTCGAGACCATCGAGGCGGCGATCACCGCCGCCGAGACGGGGCACATCGTCTTCGGCACGCTGCACACGTCGAGCGCCGCGGGCACCATCAACCGCATCATCGACGTCTTCCCCACGAATCAGCAGGACCAGATCCGCACGCAGCTGGCGTCGGCGATCATCGGCATCCTGTCGCAGCAGTTGCTCAAGAAGGTGGGCGGCGGGCGCGTCGCGGCGTTCGAGACGCTGGTCGTCACGCCGGGCATCGCCAACCTGATCCGCGAGAACAAGATCTTCCGGATTACGTCTCAGATCCAAACGGGGGCGAAGTTCGGCATGCAGCTGCTGGACGACCACATCATGGAGCACTGGAAAGAGGGGCTGATCACCAAGGAAGACGCCCTTTCCAAGTGCAACTCGCCCGACGAACTGGCCAAGCGGATGGCGGTCGCCGAGCGTGGGATGTTCGATGACGACGCGGGCGAAGGGGGCGACGCGGCGTAGCGGCCACGCGTTGACGCGTGCCGCGGAGGCCGCGGCGGTGGCGGTCCACCGAGGTGTTTTTTCCAGCAAGTTTTTCCCGGCAAGAAGACGAGCGAGCAAACACATGGCGATGCGGCGGATCGGCCAGATCATGGTCGACATGGGGTTCATCGACGACGACCAGCTCGACCTGCTGGTTGACGAGCAGCACCAGCAGCCGGGCGTGCTGATCGGCCGCGTGGCGATCGACATGGGGCTGGTGGCCGAGGAGCAGCTCTCGCAGGCGCTCGCCGAGCAGCTCTCGCTGCACAGCGTTAATGTTGGCGACCTAACCATCAAGCGCGACGTGCTGGCGATGGTCACCGAGCCGATGGCTCAGATGTACCGCATCGTCCCCACTGAGTTCGACGGGGAGACGCTGACGATCGCGATGTGCGACCCGCAAAACCTGAGCGTGCAGGACGAGCTGCGGACCTTCCTGGGCTACAACATCCGGGTGCTGGTGACGACCGAGTCGGCCATGATGGCCGCCCTCGAGCGCTACTACGGTGAGAACACCGAGAGCGTCGAGAGCATCGTCATGGGGCTCGAAGACGATCAGGAACTGGCCGCCGCGGCCGCGGCGCTCAACGCCGAGGGGCCGATCAACCTGACGGACGTCGAGAACCTGGCCGACAGCGCGCCGGTCCGCAAGCTGCTCAACATGGTCCTGCTGATGGCGATCAAGGACCACGCCAGCGACCTGCACTTCGAGCCCTTTGAGGACGAGTTCCGCATCCGCATCAAGGCGGACGGCGTCTTGTATGAGATGGTGCCGCCGCCGCGCCACCTGGCGTTCGCCATTACGACCCGCATCAAGGTGATGGCCAACCTCGACATCGCCGAGCGCCGCCTGCCGCAGGACGGCCGGATCGAGCTGACCGTCGGCGGGCACCCGGTCGACCTCCGCGTGAGCGTGCTTCCCACGATGTTTGGCGAGAGCGTCGTGATGCGGGTGCTCGACCGGAGCGTCGTGTCGCTCGACCTGAAGAACGTTGGCATGAACGACGAGACGATGGAGGGGTTCCGCGCCGTCATCCACCGCCCCAACGGCATCTGCCTGGTTACCGGGCCGACCGGCTCCGGCAAGACGACGACGCTCTACTCCGCCCTGAACGAGCTCAACACGGTCGAGGACAAGCTGATCACGACCGAGGACCCGATCGAGTACGACATCGACGGCATCGTGCAGGTGCCGATCGACTCGTCGATCGGCAACACGTTCGCCCAGTGCCTGCGGGCGATCCTGCGTCAGGACCCGGACAAGATCCTCGTCGGCGAGATCCGCGACCTCGAGACGGCTGAGATCGCGGTCCAGGCTTCGCTGACGGGGCACCTCGTCTTCAGCACGCTGCACACCAACGACGCACCGAGCACGATCACCCGGCTCAAGGACATGGGCGTGCCGACGTTCTTGATCACGGCGACGGTCGAGTCGATCCTCGCTCAGCGGCTGGTCCGCCGGATCTGCAAGCAGTGCCGGGAAGAGTACCACCCGCCCCGCGAGGTGCTCGACGACTTGGAGCTTACCGAGGACGACCTTAAAGGCCGCAAGATGTACCGCGGCGCGGGTTGCGAGCTCTGCAACAACACGGGCTACAAGGGCCGGGTCGGCTTGTTCGAGCTGATGCTGATGACCAAGGAGCTGCGTGAGCGGATCATGGAGAACGCCCAAACCGAAGAGCTGCGCGACCTCGCCGAGAAGCAGGGCATGACGACCCTCCGCCGGGCCGGGATGAACGCCCTGTTCGCCGGGACAACCACCGCCGACGAGGTCATCCGCGAAACGATTTTGGAGGCCTGACTTGGTCCCCTCCCCCTCAGGGGGGGGCTGGGTGGGGGCGAAGCGGGTACTCGGATTGCCCAGCTCTCTCCTGCGAGACAGGTAGCAATACGCGGCGCAAAACGTGTACCCGGCGCACCCCCACGCCGACAGCCAGTTTCCGCAGGAAACACCCATGCCAACTTTTCAGTTCGAAGCGATGGACGCCACGGGCGCCGAGATCAAGGACGTGATCGAGGCGCAGACCGAGGAAGAGGCCCAGGCGACAATCCGCCAGATGGGCTACTTCGTGACGAAGATCACCGTCAAGAAGAGCCGCAAGAAGGCCGAGGCGGCCGGGCCGGCCAAGAAGCAGCGGGGCTTCGTCTTCGGCGGCGTTAAGAGCAAAGAGCTGACCACTTTTACCCGCCAGCTCTCGATCCTCCAAGACGCCGGCCTGCCGATCCTCCGCAGCCTGCGGATCCTCGCCAACCAGGGCAAGCCCGGCCGGCTGAAGTACTCGCTCGAAGATACCTGCGACGAGATCGAGGCGGGCGCCACGCTCAGCGAGGCGATGGGTAAGAGCCCGAAGTGCTTCGACCGGCTCTACGTCAACATGATCAAGGCGGGCGAGGCGGGCGGCGCCCTCGAGCTCATCCTCCAACGCCTGGCCGACTTCAAGGAGCGGGCCGAGTCGCTCAAGCGCAAAGTCAAGGGCGCGATGATCTACCCGATCCTCGTCATCAGCGTCGCGGTGCTGATCCTGACAGGCATCATGATCTGGATCGTCCCCTCGTTCCGTGAGATCTTCGAGGAGTTTGAACTCGAGCTGCCCTACATGACCGAGGTGCTGGTCTCGATCTCCAACTGGGTTGGCAAGTACTGGTGGCTGATCCCGCTTATCCCGACCTGCATCTGGCTGTTCATCAAGCTGGTGCGAAAGTTCAAGCACGGCCGGATCGGCTGGGACATGTTCACGATCAAGGTCCCGATCTTCGGGCAGCTGGTCGAGAAGAACACGCTGGCCCGTACGACGCGGACGCTCGGCACGCTGGTCGCCTCGGGCGTGCCGATCCTCGAAGCGCTCAACATCACCCGCGACACGGCGGGCAACGCCGTGTTCGAGCGGATGTACCAAAAGATCTCCGAGGCGATCCGCGAGGGCGAGTCGATCGCCAAGCCGATGAAGGAGAACTCGACGCCGGGGTTCCATCCCGTTGCGCTCTTCTTCTGGTTCTGCGGGATCCCCGTCATCGGGGCCCTGATCTACGTGCTTAAGATGAACTCGCGGATCGTCAACGACCTGGTGGTCAACATGGTGGACGTCGGCGAAGAGACGGGCGAGCTCGACACGATGCTCTACAAGATCGCCGACGTCTACGACGAGGAGGTCGCTGTGCTCACCGACAGCCTGACCAAGCTGATGGAGCCGCTGCTGATTATCTTCCTCGGCGGCGCGGTCGGCTTTATCGTTGTCGCGCTGTTTATCCCGCTGGTCAGCCTGATCGAGAACCTCTCCTAGCGGCGAAACGAGGGGCCCGGCATGCCGAAACAAAGGAACGAGAAGATGCTCGACGTAGTTGACATGAAAGGCGTTGGGGTGGCGCCCCGGATTTCACGCCGAACGCGACTGGCGTTTACGCTGGTTGAGCTGCTGGTGGTGATTGTGATCATCGCGATCCTCGCCGCGCTCATCGTGCCGGCGATCGCCGCGGCCCGGCGGACGGCGTTCCAGGTGGCGATCAAGGCGGAGATCGCCGGCGTGGAAACGGCGATCGAGACCTACAAGAACGACGTCGGCGGCTCGTACCCGCCCGACTCCGGGGTGGGCCAGGGCGCCTTGGCGGGGGTTGCCCAGCAGCGCTTCCGCGACTTCAAACGGCACCTCAAGAAGGCCTTCCCGCAGCACCGGGAGAGCGATGAGTTGATCGCCGGGCTCGTCGGCGCCGACGCCTCCGGGACCCCTTCGGCGTCGGGCTCCAACGCGAACTTCGGCGGCATGACCCCCGCCGAGGCGTGCGTCTTCTGGTTGCAGCGATTCAGCAGCGACCCGCGCTACCCGATCTCCGGCCCCGGCGGCCCCGCCTTCTACTTCGACACCAGCGCACCGGCCAACGGCGAAGAGCTCGCGGGGCGGAACTGGATCATCGACTACCGCGAGGAACGCTTCGGCCCGCGCAACGACGCGAACGCCTTCGCCGGCCGGGCGTACTCCTACACCGAGCCCTTCGACTTCAACGGCAACGGCGACACCGACGACGAGCTGCGGATCAACCTCTGGACGTACACGCCCGCCAGCAGCACGCAGCCGCTGGTCTACTTCGACGCCTCGCGGGGCCTGCACGATACGACCCACGCCGCCCTCGGCTTCGAGGCCTACCCGCTGAAGCAGCTCAGGGCGGGCGCGACCGTAAACGGCACGCCGCTCGTGAACCAGTTGCGGCTTGCCAACGAGGGGAAGTTCCAGGTCCTGCACTGCGGCGGCGACGGCGAGTGGGGGGACTTCGGCGCGCTGCACCTGCCGGCGATCGCCCCCGGTGGCGACACGGCCGTCAACGCCGAGAACCCCGACGGCAACGTCATCCTGCTCTACCCGGACGGACCCTTCACCGACGAACTGGCGGACACCGTCGCCAACTTCGGCGAAGAGTCGTCGATCGAGGACGCCCGGCAATGACGGCTGACCGACTGACGACCGACCGCCGGACAACGCCGGCGCCCCCCCGGCGCCGCGGCGGGTTCACGCTCGTCGAGCTGCTGGTCGTGATCGCGATCATCGGCACGCTGTCGGCTCTGGTGCTGGTCGTCGGCGCCTCGGCCGCCGAGTCGGGCCGGACCGCCAAGACCAAGCAGATGATCACCCGGCTGCACACGCTGGTGATGGAGCACTACGACACGTTCCGCGACAAGCGGGTTTCGCTCGATGAATCAACAGTCGATGGCGACGGCACCTACGTTGACGAGATTGTCAGCACGGGCGTCAGTCTCGCCGGTCGACGCCCTGGCGAAGTGGTTGCGCTTGGTCGCCTGCTCGGGTCTCGCGAGCAGATGAAGATGGAGATGCCCGAGCGGTGGTCCGACTTCCTCGTCGCGGACCTGAGCGGCGGGCTGCCCGACCCGACCCCCGTCCCGAGTGACAGCGACGGCGAGCTGGGCGGGCCGACCTACCTGCTGTCGATCCCGCCGCTCGCCCAGGCGTACCGAGCGCGGTACGAGCAGGTCTGGGATCAAACGAACACCGAAACGGGCGCCCCGAACACGGTGGCCGACCTGGTCGCCAACGAGGGCGCCGAGTGCTTGTACATGATCGTCGTCTTGGCGACCGGCACGGGGGAGTCTCGGGGCCTGTTCAAAGAGTCGGACATCGGCGATGTCGACGGCGACGGCGCGCCCGAGTTCATCGACGCCTGGGGCAACCCGATCCAGTTCCTCCGCTGGGCGCCCGGCTTCCGGTCGGGCTTGCAGCTCAACCAGGTTGACCTGGTGCAGGTCTTTGAAGACGGCGAAGCCGAGGCCCCCGCCGCCGGCGCCGAGCGCGTCGCCGAGGCGATCCGCGCCGACCACGACCCGATGGACCTGTTCCGCGTGGACGGCTTCACCGCCGACTCGGTGCGGACGTTCACCCAGGGCAACGGCGTCGTGAAGCGGCTGCTGTACGACGACGCCAGCCCGCAGCAGCCGGCCCGTGGGTTCCGACTGGTGCCCCTTATCTACTCGGCGGGACGGGACGGCGACTCGGACATCGACACCGGCAGGCTGGTCGACGCGGTCGGGACGAGCGTCGACCCGTACCTAGTTTTCGAAGCAGACATCAACGGCAACACCGTCGACGGACGCCAGGTCGGATCGCCGATCAACGACGACGGCGCCGACGAGTCGCAGGACAACCTCACGAACCACCTGATCGAGTACGAGCGCGGCCTGCGGTAGGGCGGGACAGGGGTGGGGGGCGAGGGGTTGCGGGCGGGGCGCCGGGGGCAGCGGGCGTTGGGAACAGGCGAGAGAACCATGCACGACACGGCCAAACCCAAACCGGTAACGGTCCGCGCTCAGCGCGCCGCCGCACCGACGCGCCGCCCGGGCCTGACGCTCATCGAGCTGCTGGTCGTGATGGGCATCTTGGTGCTGCTCGTCTCGTCGGCGATCCCGATCCTCAACCCTTCGAGCGACGAGCGCAAGCTCCGCGAGGCGACCCGCGGCATCAACACGTTCATCGGCGCCCAGAAGGCCCGGGCGGTGCAGGCCAACCGGCCGGCGGGCGTGATGTTCAAGAAGCTCTCGCAAGACACGGGCGACGCCGAGGACAACGCCGTGTGCGTGCAGCTCTACGCGGTCGAGCAACCGGCGCCGTACGCCGGCTTCGACGACACGTCGCGGGTGATGCTGTCGCGGCCCGACCCAGCATCGACCCTCGTGCTGCTTCGGTTCGTCGCGAGGGGAACGGCTAACGTGTCGGACGGGCTGCCGGTTGGCTGGGACGCCGACCTCGTGCCGCCGGGCGTCTTCCGGCCGGGCGACGTCGTTGTGATGGGGGGCGTCGACTACCAGCTCCGCAGCAGCAACCTGGACAACGTGAGCGTCGACGCGACCGGGTACTACGCGCCCGCGACGGGGGCGCTGGTCCAGCTCACGGCGTTGCCGCTCGACGGGGCGACGCCCGACTGGGCGCCGGTGTACGAGAGCGGCGGCGGCCGCGTCGACGAGGCGGCAACCATCACCACGCCCTACTGGACCGAGCCGTTGGCGTACCAGATCCGCCGGCTCCCGGCGCCGACCTCGGCGCCGCCGTTCGAATTGCCGCCGGGCACGGCGGTCGACCTGCGGGCGTCGGGCACCGACACGCCGTTGCGAAGCTCGGGCCGCGACGTTCGATTCTTTGTGCGTGACGAGCGTGAACTTGGCGCCAGCTACGAGGACGTTGTCAGCAACGACACGCCGGTCATCCTCCTCTTCTCACCCGACGGCACGGTGAGCCGGCTGAACGTGAACCTCGGCCAGCCGACGGGCGACGGCATCGACGGCCCCGACAACAACTCGAGCGACGACGACGACATCATCGCCTACACGCCGGTGACGTCGAACGTCTACTTCCTGGTCGGCGCCCGCGAGAACATCCCGGCGCCGACCGCCGCGGTCGAGGCGGACTTCCGGGGCTACGCCGGCAGCGACCGTGAGCTGGAGCAGGCCAAAGCCAAGATCAACTGGCTCAGCGGCGAGAGCCGGTGGGTGGTGATCGGCGGCCAGACCGGCGCCGTGGCGACGGCGCCCAACAGCTTTGTGAACCCGGTGCCGATCGCCGCGGACGCGGGGCTGACCATCACCCAGCGGCGGGACATCGAAATCGGCTTCGCCCGCAACCTCGCGAAGCAGAAGGTGAAGGAGGGCGGGCGATGAACCGGCGTAGGACACGAAGGCAAGCCCGGCGGGCGCGCGGCAGCGGCATCAGCCTGATCGAGGTGCTGATCGCGATGGGAGTCCTCACGCTTGGCCTGCTCGGCGTCGCGGCGCTCTTCCCGGTCGGCGGGCACTACCTGATCCAGGGCGAGGTGAGCGACCGCGCCGATTCGCTTGCCGAAGCGGCGCTAAGCGACGCCATCGCCGCGGGGATGCTCGACCCCGATCGGTGGCTGGCCGCCCGGCCCGGCCAATCGACCGGCCCCCGCACCAGCACCTTCGACCGCCGATTCGGGCCCTTCCTGCGGGGCGTGCTCGCCGCGCGGGCGGACGACCTCGCTTCGGGCGACGAGGACGTCCGCATGGAGGCGATCCGCCAGACTAATTTATTGGCCGGCTCGGTCTTTGTGATCGACCCGCTGGGCGTCTCGTCCGTCCAGCAAGAGAACGACGCGACCAGCCCGGCGGGGTCGCTCCCGAAGGGGCTCGTCGCCCAGGCGACCGGCTTCGTTCCCGCCTCGACCGACCCGCTCGTCGGGTTCGGCAACAACACGGGCTTCGCTGTCGCCGGCTGGTTCCCGTGGGGGGGCGCATCGCACCCGAGCGTGACGACCGTCGCGTCCGAGCTGCAGAACCCCGACCCGATGGTGTCGGCCACCGTGCCGCTGGTCGAGTCGTGGCCCGTACGCCGGATGACGGTGAGCGTCGGCACGACGACCTTCTCGACCTGGCCCGTCACGCCGACGCCCGCACAAGCGCGGGCGATGGCGACCGCAGACGACGACCTGTCGATCGAGCTCGACGACTACCAGGGCAACCTCTTCGAGGCCAACCCCGATAACCCGTCGCAGCAGTGGTGGTCGGCCAACGCGGGCGTCGGGGCGCTCGCCAGGCAGTCCAGGGGCGACTTCTCCTACTGCCTGACCGTTGTGCCGCGGACCTACGAGGCCCGCAACGGGCTGGCCCACGACCCGGAGTCGTTCAGCTACGACGTCTCGGCGGTCGTGTTCCGCAAGCGGGTCCTCGGCGGCGCGTTCGAGGGCCCTTCATCAAGCGACTTCTACGGCCACGAGGACCTGATGCTCAGCGAACGCCAAGCGCGGGTCGCCGTCGGCTCGGCCGGCGTGGGGGGCGGCCGGCTGCGGCTGTTCGACGACGCCGGCGAGCTCGCCGCGCCGGCCGGGGCCGAGTCGCCAATCGAGAAGCTCCGCGAGGGGAACTGGGTCATGCTGCTGGGCCCCACGCCGAGCAGCACGTCGACCCGACCGCTGATGTTCTGCCAGTGGTACCGCGTCGTCGCGATCGAGAGTGACGACGTTGCGGCCGCCTCGCTTTTCGTTCAGGGCCCCGACTGGCCTTGGCAGCCCGGTGGGAACGACGCGGCGCTCCAGAACGCGACCGGCCTGCAAAACGACCTGCGGCTGGTGATCATGCCCGACGTCGTGGCGGTGCACACCCGGACGCTCAAACTCAACCCCGGCGCCGCCTGGGCGACCGACTGACCGCGCCGCGGCCGCCGGCGTGCCCGCTGGGGGGCGCCGCTGCCCGCCCGGGCCTAATCCGTTTCGACCAAACCCTTCCTAGCGAGCGGGCCAGACGCTCATAGGAGAAGACCGATATGACTCTTCACCAACACCGTTCGGCCAAACGACGTTCTGCCCGTGAGAAGGCCGTCGAGCGGCTCCGCAAACTCCGCCGGCGCCGCCGCGCACGTGGCGAGCGGCGCGGCGTGCTGCTGCTGGTGGTGCTCACCATGCTGGTGCTGTTCCTGCTTGTCGGCACGACGTTTGTGATCATCGCCGCCTCGGCGCGTGACAACCAGCGGATCCGCGAGCAGGCGAACGAGACGTCGCCGCAGCCGGGTGACCGGCTCCAGCAGGCGCTGCTGCAGGTGCTGCGTGACACCAACAACCCGTACTCGTCGATCCGGTACCACAGCCTGCTGCGCGACACCTACGGCACGGACGGCTTCGTCGGCCACGCCTACGCCGGCGTCGCCCGCAACGTGAACGACGCCTCGGCGGGTTTCGACGGGCCCAACTCTCTGGGCTTCGCCGACTACGTCTCCCGCTACGCCGACGCGACCGCGCTAACCGGCGTGGACTACGGCCCGACGCGCGGGCAGTTGATCGATATCTTCGTTGAGGACGACATCGTGTCTTCGCGCGTCGGCGCGTTGCAGACGCTGATCTCTTCTGGCGCGGTGGGCTTGTCGGCCGAGTACGTGGTCGACCTCGAACTCAACGAGCAGGGGCTGACGACCAACCACCGGCTCTCGCGCATCTCGGGCTACTACAACGGCTGCTACCTGACCGTGCTCGAAGGCCCCGCCAAGGGGCGGACAACCCAGGTCGTGCAGTACGACTACTTCGTCGACACCTCGCCGGGCGGCTCGGTCGTGGCGCCAAACCCCCTGGCGACCGGGTACGCGCGGTTCCGCGTGCTCGCCTTCGCCCGCAGCGACGGCACGCCGCTGCGGCTTGGCCTGGACGTGATCGCCGGCGCCACGAACGACCTCATCCGCGCCGAAGACGCCAACGGCAACGGCGCCATCGACAACCAGGACAACTTCCACGGCGTCCGCTTCATGGTTAACGGGCGGGCTCAAAACGGCACGGGCGTCGGCTTCAACCCGCTGGCCGAGGTCGGCGGGCCGCGGCTGTCGGCCGTCGAGGCGCTCACCTACAACGGCCAGGTGATCGGCGTCGAGGCGGCGCTCGCGCCCCACGCGCGGCACTTCCAGCCGTTGCTCGCCGCGCGGTTCGATGCGACGCTCGGGACGTCGTACCCCGCCTCGGCGAGCCCGCCGATAGTCGATCCCTTCTACGGCAACCAGGCCGCCGCCTACACGCCGCTCGGCCAGCAGTACGCCGGCTACGCGGGCGCCGGCGGCAGCGACGAGTCGTACGACGCCGCGGACTTCCAGAACGTCTTCTTAGCGCTGCAGTCGCTGCACCCGCGGCCGGCGGGGCGGCTGATCAGCAGCACCCGCGGCCCGGCCGAGCTGCTCGACCCGTCGACGCTGAGCATCATCAACAACGACACCGGCGTGCGGCTTCAGCTGGACGACGTGCCGATCCCGTCGTTCCACCGCTCGGCGCTGATCAACTACTGGTTCCACAAGCTGTACCGCGCCCCGTGGCTGGTGGCCGCCGTGCCCGACGCGACCGACCGAGTACGGGCGATCCTGGCGCCGCTAGATCAACTTGGGTCGCAGCCGGCCGTGGCAGAGCAGATCATCGCCATCAAACGCAAGATCAGCCTCCGCCCGCTAACCGAAGACCACCCGAACTTCAGCGGCAGCAACCCGGAGTCGGTCTACGCCAACCGGCTGAACCCGAACGACGGCTCCGTGACGCGGATGGCGCTCGACGCCAACGGAGATACCGACAACACGCCCGAGAACGTCGCCGGCCGGCTCGACGACCAGATCGTCTTCCCCTACTGGGAGGCGACCGGCCCGTGGGACGTCGACAACGACAACGACGGCGTGCCCGACAGCATCTGGGTCGACCTGGGCGACCCCGTCCAGAAGACGTCCGACGGCCGGTTGTACAAGCCGCTGTACGCGATCCTGATCGAAGACCTCGACGGCCGGCCGAACCTCAACGCCCACGGCAGCAAAGAGCAGCTGGCGTTGACCGACCTCGACCCATCGACCAACGACCCCACGACCGCCACGCCACCGGCGGCGAACTTCAACCTCGCCTCGGGCGCCAGTTCGCTCCTGGGGCTGAGCGGATCGCAACTGATTACGAGCAATCAACTCGCCAGCGGCGGCGGTTGGGGGCCCGGTGATATCAGCCTGCGGCCGGTCCTGTCGCCGGAGCTGGCCACGACGGGTTCGGCGCGGTTCGGCGACAGCCGGTACGACGACGCGGTGCGGGTGCTTGTCGGTCGGCAGGTCCCCGGCGGGGCGACGGGCCCGCTGGCGTCCATCGGCGCCGAAACCGACTACGGCCGCTACGGCGCCAATGGCCTGACGACGGCCTCCGGCGTCCTGCCGCCGCCGGGGGCGGGCGCCAACTTTGTCGACGGCGCCGCCGAGTCGCTGCAGACGCAGGATGCGCTCGCGTCGCTCGAGTTGAGCGACTACCCGGCGTTCGATCGCCAGCGCGGCGAGTTGGCGATTACCAACATCAACACCCTCGACGCCGCGCTCGTCCTCAACACCACGCCGGCCGAGCGGCGGGAGTCGATCCTCGCGCTCGGCGGCGGCGTGCCCAACGGCTACGCCTACTCGCCCGACCTGCAAGCCCGCTACGCGGCGCCCGGCCTGAGTTACGGCGGCGCCGCCTACGCCGAGGCGGCCACCGACGGCGGCGCCGCGCCGCTGGTTTCCGACTCGCCGTACGAAGTGCGACTGCTCGAGAACGACCGCCGGGGTGTGCCGCAGCTCTTCTCGCTGACGGGCAACGACGACGCCCCGTTCTCGGCGGCGGAGCTGGAGCGGGTCCTTCGCGCGAACGACGCCGACGCCGGCCGCCTGCCCGGCCGGCTGTGGGACATCGTCGACGCGTTCGACGCCGACAAGCTGGCGGTGCAGCTCTACGCGGCCGATCCGCTCAACGCCGGCGGGTTCGTCCCTTCAATCCCGCAGCGGTATGTCGCCCAGCGCGAAGCGGCGGAGCGGCGGCGGAGCGTGACGACCGACTCGGTCGAGATCCCGACGCCGTCTGACAACTGGAATGCGCGCCTGGTGTACGGCGCCGACGGCCGGCCGGGGGTCGCCGCGGTGAACGACGGCGACGCCTCGGGCTTGCCGGCGGCGACCGACGAGCCGTTTGAGCTCAACGCCCCCGGCTCGGACGATTACGCCGCGGTGATGGGCGCGGCGCCGCCCGCCGGCGCCCGGCTGCTGGACTACCTGCGGTACCGCGTCGTGCTGGAGCTGAAGCGGCAGGGTGTGATCCCCGCCGGGCTGCTGATCGACGCCGACCCCGCGACGCTCAGCGAACCGGCGCGTGACGCGGTTAACGAGGCGGAGCAGCGCGTCCGCGCCGTGATCTACGGCGACAACGGGGCGCTCGCGACCGCAACCCGGCAGGCGGGCGGCCTGAACGTTTACGCCACGTACGGCGGGCTGCTGGCGCCGGAGGTCCTGGCCGGCTCGAAGATGGACGTCAACCGCCCGCTCGGCGACGGCAAGGACAACAACGGCAACGGCATCGTTGACGAGCCGATCGAAGCGGGCGAGCCGTGGATCGACGCCGACGGCGATGGCGTCTGGGACGGCGGCTCGTCGGAGCCCTACCTCGACCTCGACGGCGACGGCCGCTTCTACGCCGACGCGGACGGCGATGGCGCCGCCGACGGCGACACCGGCGTCGACGCCGACGACGACTGGTTCGACTTCGACGGCGACGGCATCGAGGAGCCCATCGTCGACAGCCTGTACGCGCGGCAGCTTGGTTTCCCGGTCGCCTTCTCGCACACCGGCGGGGCCGACGCCAACGGCCGGGGCACGCTGCTGGGTGGCGGTGGGGTCCTCCGCGACGACGGCCCGATGGCCCGCCAGCTCTACGCCCGCCACCTGTACTGCCTGATGCTGCTGGTCATGGACGACGCGTACCTCGCCCCGTACGACGACCGCGACCCGCAGATCATGCACTACCTCGACCCCGACTCGGTCGAGCGCGAACTTAGGCCGGGCGGCGGCACGCGGATCAAGAGCCGCAGCGTCGCCAACCAGATCAAGCAAGACCTGATGGACAACCGCGGCCTAGCCGACGCCGACGCCAGCGCCGAGGCCCGCCGGATCGCGCAGCGTAAGCTCACCTGCCGGCAGATCGCTCAGTGGGCGATCAACTGCGTCGACATGCGCGACCCGGATTCGATCCGCACGCCGTTCGAGTACGACGAGAACCCGTGGGACGGGTGGAACGTGGTCGACAGCAACGCCAACGGCAGCGCGGCCGATGACCGCGTCTACCCGCTGGACGGCGACCTGACGACCGACGAGAACCGGCAGTACACGCGGACGGTCACCGCATCGACCGGTTGGTCGGCGCCCGAGCGGGTTGATGTCGACGGGTCGAACCTGGCGGACTCCGACACCGTGGCCGGCTACGACCAGACGCGTGGCGTGGTGTGGGGCGTGGAGTCGCCGGACCTGCTGCTGACCGAGGGCTTCGCGGGGCACGACCGCCGGGTCAGCGACGAGGCGATCGGCGGCCTGCTGCCCGGCGGCGTCGAGAGCGCGGTGGACGACGACCTCGACCAGTTCTACCGCCCCAAGGGCTTCACCTACATCGAGGTCTACAACCCGAACGACCCAAACCGCCCCCGCCCGGCGGAGTCGCACCGCGACCCGGGCGGCCAGTACCGCTTTGCGGAGATGGACCGCGACGCCGAGGGGGACGGCCCGCCCGCCGACGCCAACAACGACGGCCTGGCGGACGGCGGCGACGACAACGGCAGCGACGTGAAGGTCGAGGGCGTGCTGCTCGACCGGCTCAGCGACGCGGCGGCGCCGGTGCGTGACTTCATGGGCCTGTACAAGCTGGCCAACGGACGCCGCAGCCAATCGCCCAACGGAGCAATCGTCGCCCCGTCGCCCGTGTGGCGGATGATCTGCGTCGAGCAGCACCCGCAGCTCCGCAACGAGGACCCGTTCGACGACGAGGTGCCGTCGACGCAGGGCGGCGTCTCGGATTACCTCGAATTGGTGAACTCGAACGAGGCGCCCAGCGCCTACCGGGACATCGCCGAAGAGACGCTCGACGCCACGCAGTCGGTGCTGGACGTGCTGAGCCCCGGCGGCGCCGCGGCGTCGATCAGCGCGACTTCGCTGCTGCCGGCGTTGCGCGCCAGCCTGGTCGACCAGCGGCAGGCGGTCCCCAATCCGGCGCGGATGCCGGACCCCGACTTCCCGTCGTTCGACCGCGTCGCCGTGCCGACGGTCGAGCAGACGTCGATTAACGTCGGCGAAGAATCGCGTCGGCGTTTCTTCATGAAGAAGCCGCTGGAGTACATCGAGCGCGAGTGGTACTTCACGCGCGAGCGGCGGGTGATCGAGACTGGCAACCCGCCGTACTTTAACCCGTACGCGATCGGCCTCTGCATCCCCGACCGCCCGCTGCAAGTCGAGGTCACGCCGACGATCGATTGGCCCGAAGCAGGGGACGAGGAAACCCAGTTGTGGCCCGAGGGGGTCGTCCGCGAGCCGCGTGTGACCGGCGTTTTCCGGACCGGTGGCGACCTGCTGATCTACCCGCGGAAGTTCCCGCCGCTGGAGCGGGTCCCGACCGCCGAGGGGGGAGACGGCGCCACGGAGTTCCGCTCGATCCCGATCGCCCCGGTCTTGCCGGGCCACTACGGCGTGATCGGCTCGGCGGGCTACCAGTACGACAACCGCCGGCAGGACGGGACGTACATCACACGGATCGGCCGGCTGGTGGACGAGCAGCCGGGCGACGCCGCTGGTGGCGCCGCGCTCGACGGCTGCCGCCGCATCGAGCTGGTCCCAAACCGCAACCCTTACCTGCACCAGGTGGTGGTCGGCCGCAACTTCGGCGACGAGTACCGCCTGATGGCGCCGGCGGGCGGTAACTATCTGGTCAACGCGACCGACCCGGCGCGGATGCCGCGGAACGCAAGCGACCTGACGAACACAATCTCGGGCGTGCAGACGATGAAGGAGTTCAACGAGTCGCCCGACCTGCCGGCGTTCTACACCGACCCGACAAAAACCGGCGGCTATCAGGCGTTCGAACTCGACCCGGACGATACCGACGATATGCGCCTGTACGCGATCCGCCCGGCGGTCGCGGTGCCGGTCGAGGGGATGAACATCTCCGAGCCGCTAGACGGCTACCTCCTGCGCCGCGCCGAGAGCGACGGCACTCAGGTCACGGTCGAAGACGAAGAGCCGATCGAGCAGGGCTTCGCCGTCCGTTGGCTGCCGGAGGAGTACTCCGGCGAGGGGACGTACGGCAAGGTGGGCGATGGTCTCGAAGAGGGCAGCAGCACGCAACCGGGCTACGACCTGCCGTTCGACGCGGCGCCCGAGTTGATCCTCAACCACACAACGCCCAACTACCGCTCGGTCCACTTGCAGCGGCTCGCGAACCCGCGCTACGCGTGGAACCCGGAGCCGATCCAGGTCAACGGCGTGGTCCACCCGCAGCACGACCCCGCCCGACCGGTGAACCCGTACCTGACGATCGACTCGATGTCGCTCGACGTTACGGCGTTTAACAGCATCAACGAGGACGAGGAGCGGATCGACCCGACCCTGACCGAGCTGCCCGACGCCGTGAACACGTCGCGGACACGCCGCCTGCTGGAAGAGGTCTTCGACGCCGACGTTAGTCGGGTCGGCAACCGGACGCTCGACCCGGTGGAGCTCCACAAGCAGCAGCACTACCGGCCGTTGGTCGACGTGCAGCGGGACGAGAACGACAGCAAGAACGTGCTGATGCTCCTCAGCAGCCAGTACCGCGGCTTCCACGAGCAGACGCTGTCTTACAAAGACGACCCGAACGACACCGAGGTCCAGCGCACCCTGCAGCCGGGCCGGCTGATCTACCAGCGCGAGCGGGCGAACCAGCTGGTCGACATCCTCGACCAGCGGATCGACCGCGCCAGCCAGGCCGAGGCGACCGGCGGGCACCCCGACCTGGGCGGCGGCGTTACCCGGATCGACACCACGGCGCTCAAGCGATCATTCAATGCGATCAACGACCTAACGTTCGACTACCCGTTCCAGCACTCGCTCGGCTACGACAACAGCGCGGTGATCCGAAAGGTCGAGCTGAACCCGGCGTACGACGACGGCGCCGGCGGCGTCCGCGATCGGCCGGCGGCCGGCTCGACGCGGGACGACCGCCCCTTCTACCGGACGAACGTCCAACTGGTAGGGTCGTTCTCCGCCGCGTTTGGAACCGGCAGCGCATCGGGCAATGCGTTCGAGGCGGATGAGAACAACATGTGCTACCGCGTCGATGTCAACGGCGACGGCCTGCGGGGCGACCTGGTCGGCGTGCCGCTGGTGAACGACGACCCGTCGAACGTCTTCGACGCGGACGACCCGCGGACGCCGCAGGACGAGAACGGCCAGCCCGACTACCGCGACGACGTGACCTACCCCTGGCTGACCTGGAACGACCGGCCGTTTGTTAGCGCGGGCGAGCTGCTGCTGGCGCCGTCGGCGTCGTCGAGCCGGCTGACGCTCGACTACTCAGTCGACAACCCGTTCCAGTTCGACCCGCCGAGCCGGTACGACGGGTTCGCCGAGATTGACACCGACGCCGAGACGACCAACGCCAAGCGGCTGGGCGCCGCGCGGACGCCGTTTGGGCACCTGCTGCCGGTGTTCCAGGCCAGCAGCGAGCCGGCGGTCACCCTGCAGTCCGGAACGGACCTGATACCCGTTGGCGCCGGCAACTTCCACCGGATCATGGACTTCTTGCACACGCCGTCGCGGTTTGTTGGCACCGACCTGCTGCTCGACCCGACGCTGTTCAACGCCGACAGCGTAGCGGCCGACAGCTTTGCGAGTGGTGGCAGCGAGCTCACCGACCCACGGCGTGGCTTCCTGGCGCCGCTCAACCGCGTGGCGAAGCTCCGCGAGCCGGGCAAGATGAACCTGAACACCATGGTCGGCACGGGCGACGTCGGCGAGGCCCGCGACCGTTGGTCGCTCGCGTACGACGCCCTGATGCACCGCTACGAAGACGGCAACCTGATCGCCTACAACGACATTGCCGACCCGGCGGACGACGTGCTGATTACCGCCGGTCACCTCGGCCCCGCTTGGAGGGATGTCGCCCTCAGCCGCCGCGGCTACACCGCTGGCGTGCTGGGTTACTCCGAGGCGGCGCTTAACCCAGACTTCCCGACGCGGTTCGCCAATCCCTTCCGGTCGGCGAGCGCGGGGGACCTCGTGCCGATCACGCAGCTGGAGCAGTATGGCTCGGACGCTTCGGTGCTGCGTGCCCACCCGTACTCGCCCGGCGCCGATGGGTGCTGGGGTTCAGAGAACGCCGACAGCGGCGTAGTCGACAAGTCGGGGGACGGCTTGGTGGACGCCGACCTTCTGGACGACAACACCGCCGAGGCGGGGGCGCCCGGTTCGGACGACGTTCTGCTCGCCCGCACCGACGGGGCCCTGCCCGATTCGCAGAAGCTCGCGTTCGCAGACAACGCCAGCCTGCCGGTTGAGCCGCTCTTCTCGGAGGGCGCGACCGAGGCGGCGCTCGACGGCGGCCGCAACCCCGGCGTGGCGTACAACCCGCTCACGCGGCTGTCGAACCTCACGACGACGCGGTCCGGCGTGTTCGCGGTGTGGATTACCGTGGGCTTCTTTGAGGTCTCACCGGCGCCGGCGTTTGTGGATGGGGACCTCAACGGCGTCGACGACAACCGCTTCTACTCGCGTGAAACCTATAACCGCGTTTACCCCGATGGCTATCAACTCGGGCGGGAGCTCGGCGCCGATACCGGCAATACCAACCGGTACCGCGGGTTCTGGATGATCGACCGCACACGGCCGGTCGCCTTCCGGCCGGGCGAGAACGTCAACGCCGAGCGGGCGATCTTGCTGCAACGGCGGATCGAGTGACGCCCGGCGCCGTAGCGGCGGTCGAAGACAGGAGCAGGCGTGGGCGACAACACGAGTAGCGAGTCGAGCGGCAGCTTGGCCTTCGTTCCGGTCGTACTCGGCGTCGTGCTGCTGGGCTTGTTGTTCCGCGTCGTGCTGCCGCCGGCGGTCGAGCCGCCGCCCGCCCCGGTGATGCTGCCGCCGCTGCTGGTCGAGGGTTGGCTGAACACCGACACGCCGATCGATACGGCTTCGCTCGCCGGCAAGGTGGTGGTCTTTGACTTCTGGGCGACGTGGTGCGCCCCCTGCATCCAGGCGTTGCCGGAAGTCATTGACGTGTACGACCGGCACCGTGCGAACGATGAGGTGGTGCTGCTGGGCATGACCATTGACAGCTACGCCGAGGGATCGGACGAATTGGCCGGGCTGAAGAAGTTTGTTGACGGGTACGAGGGGTTGGACTGGCCGGTCGCGTACGGGGCGGGCCCGCTGTCGGACGACTTGGGTGTCGACTTCATCCCGACGCTCATCGTCTTCGGGCGGGACGGGGTGTCGGTGTGGAAGGGAGAGGACCCCGGCGAGTTGGCCGCGGCGATCCAAGCCGCGCTGGATGGCGCGGAGCCGAGCGGGTCCGCAGGCGCCGACGCGACGCCCGCCGGCTAGCCCCGCCCGGCCAAGCGGGCGGCGGTGGTGCAGCACGCGCGCATCCGCTCTTCGACGAGTTGCAGCAGGGCTTCATCGGAGAGCGTATCGGCCTGTTCGATGGGGATCGCATCGCCGTAGCACAACCCGATCCGCGCCGGCCGGGGCAGCAACGCGCCACGCGGCATCGCTTGGAAGGGCCCCTCCAGGCCGACTGGAACGATCGCGGCCTTGCCGCGGCGGACCAACGCCAGAAAGCCGGGCTGGAGCGGCTGCAGTTGGCCGTCGGGGGTGCGGGTGCCTTCGGGGAACAGCAGCACGGCGTCGCCCTGCTTGATGCGTTTGAGCGTCGCGCGGATGCCGGCCAGGCCGGTCCCCTCACGGTCGATCGGCACCGCGTCGTAGGAGCGGATCAGCGGCCCGAGGGCGCCGGTGAACAGCGTGTCGCGGGCGAGGTAGCAGATCTGCCGCCGGCACATCACGCCGACGAGGACCGGGTCGAGGTGGCTCTGGTGGTTGCAAACCAGCACGGCCGGCCCCGCACTGGGCACGCCGTGGTGCCCGGACCGGCGGAGCCGGAACCAGACTCGGAAGAACGCGCCCGCGACGTACTGCGTAAGGCGGTACCACAACCGCTTCCAGAGGGGGCGTTGCACGTCGTTACTCGCCGGCTTGTGACGACGCGGGCCGCCGGGACGCGACAATCTGCATCAGACGATCGACCACCTGCTCGGGCGACATGCCGTCGGTGTTAACCTCCACGGCGTCGGCGGTGCGCACCAACCCGCCCACCGGGCGGTCGTAGTCTCGGCGGTCGCGGTCTTGCTGCTTCGCAAAGACCTCCTCGTACGTGACCGCCTCGCCGCGGGCGAGCAGGTCGTCGTAGCGCCGGCGGGCGCGGACGCCGTCGCTCGCGGTGAGGAAGATCTTGCAATCGGCGTCGGGGAAGACGACGGTCGCTTGGTCGCGGCCCTCGCTCACGACGTCTTGCCCGTGGGCCGCCTCGCGTTGCAGTTCGACCAAGCGGGCCCGCACCCCCTGGTGGTCCGCGGCGTGGCGCGTGGCGGTGGTGATGTCGAACGAGCGGATCGCCTTGGTGACGTCGCGGCCGTCAAGCCGCACGCGGCCGTCGGTCAAGTGGATCTCGGCCCCTTCGGCGACGCGGAGCAACGCTTGCTCGTCCCGCAGGTCGACGCCCCGTTCGACGGCGGCCAGGGTAACGGCGCGGTACATCGCGCCGGTGTCGAGGAAGCGGAAGCCGAGCTTCGCCGCTAGCACCCGGGCGGCGCTGCTCTTCCCAGCCCCGGCGGGCCCATCAATCGTGACGATCATCTCGCGGCGGCTCGGGCTTTGCGCGGGGGTGGTCGGTGGTTGGGACAGAAGCCGCGCCGGCCAGCTCGATGCGGTGGCCGCCGCTTCGCGAGCGCACCAACCTACCACGACGCCTGGACTTGTAACCAGCCGTAAGGGGGCAATTCGACCACCGCCGCGCCGTCCTCGATCGAGAGGTCTTCGCGCGGCGAGCCGCGGAAGTCGACCACCCGTGCCGAGGCGAGTGGCCGGCAGAGGCGGAGCCTCGCGGCGGCGCCCCGGCCGTCGGTCTCGATGAGCCGGACCCAGGCCGATCGGTCGGCGCCGTCCACTGGGCCAAAGGCGGACGCCAAGACGTTGTTCGCGCCGGTATGCATCCACCAACCGGAGTTCTGCGCCCCACCCGGAAATGGGCGGGTCAAGGTCGGCATAGCCGCGAGGGCTCCCAGGCAAACGTGCATCGGGTACCGGCCGCCGATCGCGAGCGCGAAGCGGTGAGTCTCGTCGCTACGAGTCGCGGCGGGCAAGACGGCGTCGAACCGCGATCGGTGGAACCGCCGGATCGGGGTTGGCCGAACAACGGCCAGCGTGACCAGCGTGTCGTCCGCGACAGCGCTGACGTGCTCGCCCGCGACGAAGCCGGCCCGCGTGATCGGCAGCTGCGCCCATTGCACCCCGCGTCGCCAACGCCAATCCTTCTCGGGCAGGGCGACCCGGAAGGCGAGTTGCCCGCCGGCGGTTGCTTCACGGAGTTGTGGGCCGCGGTCGATGGCGAGATCGAACGCCAGCCAGCTTCCGCCCGCGGGCAGCGAGACCTTCTGCTCAAACGCCGCGAGCACACGGCCGTCGTCCGCGACAAGTTTGCCGTGGCTCTTGAACCCCGGCGCCGATTCGAGTGGCTCGATGCCTTCGGGCCGCATCGTGCCGAGCACCGCACGCGACCGCCGATCGGTCACCACCAGCCGCTGCGACGCTTGGTTCAGCCGCGCCCGGTGAAGCCGCAGCGACTGGAGCCCGCCCGACGGTTCGTGGAGCTTTGCTTCGAGCGTTTGGTTGCGAAGCGTTAGCCCGCCCGCATCAGGGGCGGGGCGCGGGCGGGGCCGGTCACGCTCGAGACAGAAGCCGAAAGGGGGCGCAACGTCGCCGGCCGGCGTTGGCGCCGGGACGCCCGACGGGTTGATGGTTAGTCGCCGCGCGGCTTGAGTCGGCTCGCCACTGCCCGAGATCACGTTCGCTAGCCTCTCGGTGGGCGGCGTATCGTCCTCGATCAGCGCCGGCAGGGTCAGCCGCTCCGCTAGTCCGGCGAGCGCTGCAGTTGCTTGGTTGGTTTCGATCGATGTCGACTCTTGTTCCCTTTGGCGCCGCGGTACGCCCGGCGCCGGCGGGCCCAGGTCGTCGACGTGAAACATCCCCCAGTGGTCGGGCTCGTGGGTAGCCCGGAAGTACTCTTCAAGGTTGACGAAGGCGCCGAGCACCGGGCTCCGCTTAGCCACACGCCGGAGGTCGCCGAGCGCCTCATGCCGGGCCCCGGGCCAACCGGCGAGCAGCAGCGTGGGCGTTTGGTCACGCCCGAGCGTTTCGCTGAGGTGCTCGCTCAGCTTGAGCAGCGTCTCGGGCCTGCCGAGGTCACGGGGCGTCGCCACCACGCCTTGCAGGCCCGAGCCGTCGATGCCCATCCACGTCGTCCGGCCGTGGTCGGTCGAGGCCGGCTCGCGGCCGTCGAAGCCGGTGAGCAATGCCCCGGTGAAGCCGAGCTGCTCGAGCGCCTGCGGCAAACGAGGCGGAAGCGCCGAGGTGTGCTGGGCGAAGACGCTCGGCGCGGCGCCCGTTGCACGCTTGATGGCGGACTGCGCGCCCCGGAGTTCGGCGAGCAGGGACTCGGGTGCGAGTGTCGAGAGGTCGTGGTTGCCGTAGCCGCCGCAGGCGATCGCCACGGCGCCGGCGTCAACGGTCAAGCGTAGCCGGTCGCGCGTCGCGGGCGGGCCCGCCGACAAGGCGCCGGCGTTCTTCCCGGTGAGCAAAATGGTCAGCGGCACGCCGGCGCCCGCCTCGTCGGCGAGGGCCTCGCCGAGGGTCGTCGGCGCCGTCAGCACGACGTCAAGCAGTTGGATGTCTGCCGGGTACGCGTGGTTGCGTGCCTGCAGGAGTTGATCGTAGCACGCATCGATGCGTCGCGACGCCTGCTCGGCCTCTTCCGCCACGGCGTGCGTGGCCGCGGCGACGACGTCGGCTTCGAACCGAGCCAGATCAAAAACGGCGCCGTAGGCGAGATCGTGCGTAAGCGTTGCTACCTGCAAGTAGGCGTACGCCAGCGCGAAGAACTCGCGTTCGAGCTCCGCGTTGACCTGCGGCAGCTCGGGTAGGGCCTGGTCGGTGGCGGCAATAATCTCACCGCGGGTGACGAAACGCTCGACAACATGCGCCCGCCCCTCCGTCGGCGAGCGGATCGCCGCGAGCCATTCGTCCGCCTCGCCGGTGTCGCAAACCGACGTGACAAGCACCAAGCCGTCACGCCAATCCTCAGCCGGCGGGGGTTCGAAGGCGGAGACGACTTCGGGCGGGCGCCCCGCCGCCGCGATCAAGGCCGGGCGCCAAGCGGTGGTCCAAGCCGCCAGGAGGCATTCGGCGTCCTCCCCGTGAAAGTAAATCGGGAAGTCCGCCAACGCTTCGCACGGTGCGAGGACGCCCAGCCGTCGTAAAGTCATGGCTCGTGGCGGTCTCCTGGCCCAGGCGGTGCGGCGGATCGGGTTGTAACGGTTGCCGCGGACCGAGCGCAATGCTTCACACGCATCAAGCGGCGACTACAATGGAAGTTACGACACCGGACACGGCAGGGGAAGCGGCCCGCCGCGGTCTCGCGTGCGGCGAGAGTTTGACCCCTAGGCGGGATGGACTGACAATCGGCAGGCCTCGGCACGCGGCGGCCCCCGCCGCCCGCTCTGGTGGGTGTCTCTTCGGAACAGATTCTGATCGGCGCAGCGGTTGGTCGGAACAGGGAATAGAGGAACGCAGCGATGGCGAAGTCGGGCGCCGTTTGGGGCATTGATATCGGCCAGTGCGCGCTCAAGGCGCTGCGCTGCCGCCCCCACGAGAAGGACACCAACCGGATCGTCGTCGAGGCGTTCGACTACATCGAGTACCCGAAGCTGCTCAGTCAGCAAGACGCCAACCGTGAAGAGCTGATCGCCGAAGCGCTCGAGACGTTCCTGTCGCGCAACGAGTTGAAGGGCGACTCCGTGGCGGTGTCGGTGCCGGGGCAGAGCGGCCTGGCTCGGTTCATCAAGCTTCCGCCGGTCGAGTCGAAGAAGATCCCCGACATCGTCAAGTACGAGGCGAAGCAGCAGATCCCCTTCGCGCTGGAGGACGTCGTCTGGGACTACCAGCCCCTAGCCGGCGGGAGCCAGGACGAGGGCTACGCCCTCGAGACCGAGGTCGGCCTGTTCGCCATGAAACGCGACCAGGTCGCGCGGGCGTTGCTGCCGCTCGAAGAGGCGGGCATCGAGGTCGAGACGATTCAACTCGCGCCGCTGGCGGTCTACAACTTCGCGACGTTCGACCGGCTGAACAACCTCGAAGACGCCGACGAGTTCGACCCCGACAACCAGCCGCCGTCGATCGCCCTGCTCTCGTTCGGCGCCGAGTCGACCGACCTGGTCGTGACCAACGGCTACCGGGTCTGGCAGCGCAACATCCCCATCGGCGGCAGCCACTTCTCCAAAGCGCTCTCAAAAGAGCTGCGGATCACGTTCGCCAAGGCGGAACACCTTAAACGGAACGCCACGCAGGCCGAGAACCCGAAGCTCGTCTTCCAGGCCATGCGGCCGGTCTTCAGCGACCTGGTCACCGAGATCCAGCGGTCGCTGCGGTTCTTCGAGAGCAACAACAAAGGGGCGACGCTCAAGGAGATCGTCGCCCTGGGCAACCCGATGAAGCTGCCCGGCCTGCAGCGTTTCCTGGCCCAGAACCTCGAGCAGCCGGTCGAGCCGATTGAGGAGTTCACCGGTCTGGTCGGCGGCAGCGTCACCGCGGCGCCGCAGTTCAGCGAGAACCGGCTGAGCTTCGCCGTCGCGTACGGCTTGTGCGTCCAGGGGCTCGGCGCCGCGAAGCTCGACACGAACCTGCTGCCCGAGGAGATCATCACCAAGCGGATGATCCGCGCGAAGAAGCCGTGGGCCGTCGCGGCGGCGGCGGTGTTGTTCGTCGGGTTGGCGATCAACTATTCCAGCTACGTCGCCTCGTGGCGGACGGTGAACATCGAGGAGGACTGGGGTGGGGCGATCAACCAGTCCAAGCAGTTCACGCAAACCGCCAACGGCTACACCAGCCGCGACTCGGAGTTGCGGGACCAGTTCACGACGATCGAGCAGATCGGCAAGAACCTGCAGAGCAACGCCGACGGCAGGCTCCTCTGGCTAGAGCTGTACAAGGCGATCGCCGCCGCGGCGCCCCAGGACACCCGCCCAGAGTCGGAGCGTCAGAAGACGCTGGCCGACGTCGCGCTGCGCGAAGAGCTGCACATCGAATCGGTCGACGCGCAGTTCTTCCCGTCTCTCGATACTTGGTTTTCAGGCTCAATCCAGAAGCGGTACAGCGACGCCCTGAAGTCGGACGAGTTAGAGGACACCGCCGTCGCGGCCGAGGCGGCAGCGGCGGGCGAGCTTGACGGCGACGACGCGCCGAGCGACGGCGACGAGGGGCAGCCCGCCGGCGACGGTGAAGGAGACCCGCAGGCCGGGGAACGAGGCGACGACCCGGCGCTCGACGACCCGGGCTTTGACGATTTTGCCAACGATGATTTCGGCAACGAGTTCGGCGACGATCAGTTTGGCGCCGGCGGCGGCGCCGTCACCGGTCCGTCGGGCGAGGGGTGGGTCATCCAGATGGTCGGCTACCACTTCCACAACAGCAGCCCCGACAAGGACGCCGGCTACAGCATCGACTTCGACGACGAAGGCGCCCGCTTCGTCCGCAAGACGCTCATCAAGAACCTGCTGGAGGGGACCGTCACGCTCCCCGACGGCGTCGACGAC
>JBCCZD010000011.1:0-30815 GCA_039188275.1 Planctomycetota bacterium | reverse complement strand
CAGGGGGTCAAAACTTGGTGCTTAAAGAGCACTCCACTGCGGGCGAGGACACGATCTCTTTTGACATCGAGAACCCCCGCTAAGACAGCGATCCACACACCGGGCCCGTCGCCTCAATCTCCGGTGGGCCTGGCAGGCGCCAGCGACCCAGGTTCCAAGCTCTCAGCCAATAACCCCTATCAATCGAACCCGTTCAGATTTCCCAGGCAACCAGCAGTCTAGCCGGCCCTCGTCAAAGCAATAGAGATACGTGGACCGAACCCCAATGATCCGTGAGGGGTCTGCCTAAACACTTTTATATCGTTGTGATCACGCATCACTCTGGTCAGCCTAGACTTTTCCAAGACGTACCGATTTGTCGTTTGATCTAACCCACAAGCCCTAAACACCTTTGCCTCAGACAGACTAAAGCTCATGAAAAAGCAACTACTCGCGATCACACTTGGCGCCTTCGCCGCACAGACCGCTAACTCAGCGGTCTTGATCCTCGACACGTTCGATTCGGCGAACAGCAACAGTATTAATGCCGGCGCCACTCTTGACCGGCTGTCCGGCGCCCTGGCAAACGAAGTCGTAAATGTGCTGCCCCAGTCTTACGGCGGTTTCGCTTCGAATAACGCTTTTACTACTATTTCGAATAACACTTTACGGTCCAGCCACACTAACTCGACCGGCCCCCTCAATCTGCTGGCAGACCTCAGGCCCGACATCACCGATGCGGACACCGAAGAGTTCACACTCTCCACCGACCTCTCGTTTGTCGGCCCTGATAGTTCCTGGACCTCTTTTTTCCTGACCACTCACAACGGCGATGAACGTGCGACAAGTCGAATGGGGCTCCGGGTGTTTGGCACGGGTAGCATCGAGATCTACAACGCGACCAGTACCGGCGCCAGAACGACCGTCACGATCCAGCCGAGCACCCTCACGACCGATCTGGGCTCAGCCTGGGACGCGTCTGCATCGCGTCTCTATCAGTTTGTCGCGACGCCAAGCTCGACCCCAACCGCTTCGTCCGCGGGCACATTCACACTCAAAATTGACGGCGCCGAGATCACCGGCGCTACCGACCTGAACTACTCTCTGGGTCCAGGTAACGACGGCGGCTCCGCTTTTGGTTTCTACAACCTTGCGTCGATTACGCTCGGAGCGAGTCCGGGTTCGACCGCGGTCTACGACAACTGGCAGGCCGCACTCACACCCGAGCCTTCGTCACTCGCGTTGATTGGCATGGGCGGCCTGCTCGTCCTGCGGCGTCGGCGTGGCTAAGCCGTTTTCTCCTTCACTTTATGCCCCTGCGTAGGGACGGGCTCAAGAGGCCCATAAACGTAAAGGAGACGCCCCGGCTCTGTAGAATCCTTACGGATCGGTGGTTTCGGGGCATTCAGAGCGGCTGCAGGCTCTTGGAAACAAGAGGGGCGAATTTGCCGACGGCCGAAACTCCCCCAAAGGTGAAGACTTTTTACAGAGCCAGCACGCCCCCTCTTATTGCTTGTTGCCTTTTTTGGCTCAGCTGACATTTGTATTACCTATTGGAATCGGAGAGTTCTCATGAACTCAAACACAATACAACTCTTTGCCGCCGCGCTCACGGGCCTGGCTGTGACCTCGACACAGGCCGCGTCGATCCTGATCAACGACGCCGGGTTCGAGGACGACGTGTTCACCGCCAACATGTTTAGCGGCGGCAACTTCGACTTTACCGCGTGGGAGGAAGATCGCACCAATTCATCGCTTACGTTCGTGGCAAACGGCAGCGGGTTCGCACCATTCGGTATTCCTGGACCTAAGACCGGCGATCAGTATGCCTTTCTGCACGCCAACGGCAATCAGAACAACCTCACCGGCTCATCGTTCCTGAGTCAGGACACGCCGCTCTTGTGGTCGGTACTGTCTGTCGGGGATACGTTGACCGCCAAGGTGTGGACAACCTACCGCAGCGATCTTCCCGGCGACGCAGACACCACGTTCAGCTTCAACGCAGCCGACGGCTCAGGCATCACCTCCGACGCGATCGATGTGACCGTCGGGACCACAGCGGGTGTGTGGGCCGAGCAGACCTGGTCCTACGTCGTGACACAGTCGGATCTGGACGCCGCCGCCTTAGGCTCATGGGGCGCGGTCAACCTGCAGATCGGCATCACACAGACGACAACCGCCCAACAGCCGAATGACCCGAGGCAGGTGGCGTTTGACGACGTCAGCCTCGAGTACACGGCGATCCCCGAGCCGGGCTCACTGGCCCTGATTGGCATCGGCGGCCTGCTCTTTCTGAGGCGCCGGCTTGGATAAACCGCTTTCTCGTTCACGTCATGCACGGCGACCGACGCTTTGACCGCAAACCAACTCTACCGAGAGGGCTATATGAAGCGATTCAAAGTGAAAGCGGCCGCCTGCCGCGGGCAAGCCTCGGAACGAGGCTTTACCCTGGTCGAGCTGTTGGTGGTAATCGCAATTATAGGAATTCTGGTCGCACTGCTCTTACCCGCTGTGCAGTCGGCTCGGGAGTCAGCAAGGCGCATAGCCTGTGCGAACAACATCAAACAGTGGGGCCTCGCTTCGCTGAACTACGAATCAGCCCAGGGGCGTTTACCCACCGGCTTTACGAACGACATCTTCACCGCGAACACACAGCTACCGAAGAACAATCCCCTAGACGGCGCCGACGTGCCGGATCGATTCTGCTGGCTCCATTTCCTGTTCGAGTACGCAGAGGAGACAGCGTTGGCAAGTGGCTTGGCCGAGCACATGGAAACGGCGCCCAACGCTAGCACGATGAATTACGTCCCCGGCCTTGAGACGGACATCCCTACGGCTATGTGCCCCTCTGAGGTGTTGTTTGGAAAGGCGGCCACATCATCTCCCCCCTTGCCGCCCGCCCCCGCCAGTGTCGGTCAGGGCTTCCACGGTAATTACGTCGGCTGCTCCGGCTCGCTCTACTACAACGGGGTCGATGCGGTCCGCACGCCGGTTGAGGTGCGGGAGGCATTCCAGGGAAAGAGCAAGGAATACATCTCTGAGAACCAGGACGGCCTCTACTACACAAAGTCGCGGGTCAGGCTAGCACAGATCACCGACGGAACATCGAAGACCTTCGCGTTCGGAGAGATCATACTCGCGCCCGATGACGTATCCGAGCTGGGCGTCAACACAGGGTTCTTCAACGACCTGAGAGGCCGATACTACAACCCGGCCGAAGGTAACGTAGTCTTTTCGACAATGAATACGGTCAATTCGCCTATCCGGGACAAGATTCGCTACTGCAACTCGCCGGGGTCGCCCCCCGAGGCGCCGTGCGTTAGTGTTGGGACCGTACCCCGGTCAGCGGTTCCTTCGGACACGCAGATCGCTGCTCGCAGTTACCACCCCGGGGGCGCGAACTTTTGCTACGCTGACGGCGCGGTCGATTTTGTAACTGACGACATTGATGCCGTTGCCTACCGAGCGCGTGGCAGCCGCAACGGTGAAGAGGTCTATGATGAAAGCGGGTTCTAGAGTGGCCGCCACGGTGCTCGTGGCTGCTGGTCTGGTACTACTCGGTTGCGGCGGCGGTAATGACGGTAGGGTTGCCGTTTCCGGAGAAGTGTCTTTTCAAGGGGCGCCGATCGAGTTCGGCATGATCACGTTCGAACCGGTCGGTAACGGGTCGGGTGCTGGGGCGAAAATCGTCGGCGGCCGTTACGACTTAGTGGCCGAGCCAGGCGAGTACCAGGTGAAGATCGAGGCGCTCCGACAAGTGGGTACGGTCGAAAGCCTAAACCAGGCCGATGTGCAACAGTACCTCCCAGCGCAGTACAACGAGTCGACGGAGTTGTCGGCGGTCGTGGAACCGACTGGGTCGATGGACTTACCTTTCGAGCTCTAGCAGCCTGTTGAAAAACGCCGTCGTCGCGTTTTTCAACCTCGCCAAGCTCAGAGCAAGCTCTTCGCGGCTCGCAAAACAAGGGCCTTGGCGCCCGTTGTTTTGGATCGGCATCGTTCCGATCGCAGCCAGTCGAGTCAATCAACAGGCTGCTAGCGCATCCGGGGCATAGCGTATCCGGGGGCATGCTGCATGGAGCCGTCTTCCTTCTCAAACAGTCTCTTGCCACCGGGCTGTTTCTAGGGTTCGCGTTAGTGGGCTTGGACTTCGCCTCCACGTACGACGCGAATAAGAACAAGCTTTCGGAGTCGATCGGCGGGCCGAAGTCGGCGTATCGGTTCGGGTCGCGACGCCGGCCGAGCACGACAACCAGCGGACGCAGAGTCGGACGCTCACCGGCGTGGGCAACTAGCCGGCGGGCGTCGGCGGCCATCGGGCGAGGCACGCCTGGCCCCGAAAACGGCCTTACTTTCCAGGCGCTTACCCAGCCTAGCACGCCCGTCGAAACGCGATTGACGTAGGCGCCGGCGTAAGCGTCGGCCACCGGCAGCTTGAATCGGGGGCCCGCATTTGCGATAGTGAATTTAGGCGCAAGGGCCCTTTTCGCGAGCAAGACGATGGAAGTCTGGCCGGCAATCGATCTCCGCGGCGGCAAGTGCGTCCGCCTCCGGCAGGGCGACTACCAGCAGGAGACGGTCTTCAACGACGACCCGGTGGCCGTCGCCCGCGAGTTCGCCGACGCCGGCGCCAGGCACCTGCACGTCGTGGACCTGGACGGCGCCCGCGAGGGCTCGCCGGTTAATCTGCCGGCGGTGCAGGATATCGTCGAGTCGGTCGACATGCAGGTCGAACTCGGCGGCGGCGTGCGGGACGGGCAGTCGATCGCCGAGCTGTTGGGGTTCGGCATCAGCCGCCTGGTCGTCGGCACCTCTGCTATCAAGCGGACCGACTGGTTCCACGGGATCATCCGCGAGTACCCCCACAAGCTGGTGCTGGGGATCGACGCCCGCGACGGCCGCGTCGCGACCGACGGCTGGCTCGAGACCAGCGACCTCGGCGCCGTCGAACTCGCCGCGCAGTTCAACGACGCGCCGCTGGCCGCCATCGTTTACACCGACATCGCCACCGACGGCATGATGGCCGGCCCGAACGTCGGGGCGATGGCCGAGATGCAGCGCGCCGTGCACGTGCCGGTGGTCGCCTCGGGCGGCGTCACCACTGCGGGCGACGTCGCCGCCCTCCGCGAGGCGGGCCTTGCCGCGTGCATCATCGGCCGGGCTTTGTACGAAGGCGCCGTCTCGATCGAAGCGGCCCTGGAGGCCGCCGGGTGCGGGGAACCAAGCCCGGGTGGCGGGCCGACCTAACCTTTCGCGAATCAATGAGCAAGCGATGCCGGCACGAGGGATGCACACGACGCCCTTCACAGCCGGCCGGGTGGCAGACCCGGGCCACCCCATCCGGGCGGTTTGTCCACCCCCTTTCTGCGAGCGCCCGCTCTGGGCCTCTGACCGCTAGCCCCCAATACGAGAGCGCCGGCACGGGGGGCGCCGTCGCGTCTCCCTATCCGCACAACTCTTCTCTAGGAGCCGATCATGTCTCACCCCGTCCAATCCATGCGCAACATCGCCGTCTGCGGGCACGGCTCGGCCGGCAAGACGACGCTGGTCGACACGCTGCTCGTCGCGGCGGGCGCCGTTGACGGAACGCCGAGCGTCGACGACGGCAGCAGCGTCTGCGACTTTGACGAAGAGGAGCAACGGCACAAGCACTCGATCGAGGCGGTGGTTACCCACTTCGAGCACGCCGGCCGGTACGTCAACCTGCTGGACACGCCCGGCTACCCCGACCTGATCGGCCAGACGATCGGCGCGCTGCGGGGCGTCGACACGGCGTTGGTCGCGATCGACGCCCACTCGGGCGTGAAGGTCAACACCCGCCGGGTGTGGCGTGAGGCGGAGGCGGCCGGCGTCGGGCGGCTGATCGTGCTTACGAAGCTCGACGACCCGAGCGTCGACTTCGCCGCGCTCATCGACTCGGTCCGCGAGGCGTTCGGCCCCGGGTGCGTCCTGTTCAATGCTCCCAACGCGACCGGCCCCGGATTCTCGGCCGTGGTCGACGCGCTCGGTCCGACCAAGGGTGAGTCGTCCGTCGCCGACCTCGCCGCGATGCACGAATGCGCGGTAGAAACGATTGTCGAGATCGACGACGGCGCCCTCGAGCGGTACTTCGAGGGAGAAGAGCCCAGCCACGACGAGCTGGCCCGGCTGACGGTCGAGGCGATGAAGCAGGGGCACATCACGCCGATCGTCTGCGTCAGCGCCAAGACCGGCGTCGGCGTACCCGAGCTGATGGCGTTCCTCGCCGAAGAAGCTTTCGCCCCCGACGACGTCACCCGCACCGGCCGCCGCGCGGGCGACCGGGTGACCATCAAGCCCGACCCCTCGGCGCCGGTCGTGGCGCAGGTCTTCCGCACACGGGTCGACCCGTTCGTGCAGAAGCTCTCCTTCGTCCGCGTCTACGCCGGCACGCTGCGGAAAGACGCCACGCTCGCCGCGCCCGGCGCTCTGAGCCCCGGCGCCGGGAGGGGGGTCAAGATCGGCCCCCTGCTGCGGGTCCAGGCGAGTAAGACCGAGCCGGTCGACCAAGCGGGCCCGGGCGACATCGTCGCGGTCGCCAAGTGCGACGACCTGCACACCGGCATGTCGCTGGGCGACGTCGAGCTGCCGCCGATCAACTTCCCCACCGCCATGATCGGCTTGGCCGTTTCGCCCAAGAAGCGTGGCGACGAGGCCAAGCTGTCGACTGCGCTGCACAAGCTGATCGAGGAAGACCCGACCGTCCACGTCGAGCACGACCCCGAGACGCACGAGACCGTGCTAACCGGCATGAGCGAGCTGCACCTCGCCCTGGTGCGCGAGCGGCTGGCCCGGCGGGACCACGTCGAGATCGAGACCCACGAGCCGAAGATCCCGTACCGGGAAACGGTGACCGCCGCGGGCGAGGGGAGCTACCGGCACAAGAAGCAGTCGGGCGGGTCGGGGCAGTTCGCCGAGGTCCACCTGCGGGTGCGCCCGCTGCCCGAAGGCGTCGACATCGAAGCCTACGCCACGAAGGACCGCTTCCCGCAGCTCAAGCACGCCCACTACCACCCGTCGAGCAACTTCCTTTGGCTCGACTCCATCGTCGGCGGCGCCATCCCGGGGAACTTCATGCCCGCGATCGAGAAGGGCTTCCTCGAGCGGGTCAAGCGGGGCGTCATCGCCGGATGCCCGGTGCAGAACCTCTGCGTCGAGGTCCACGACGGCAAGGACCACCCCGTCGACTCGAACGAAACGGCGTTCAAGACGGCCGCCAGCCGGGCGCTCGCCGAGGTCTTCAGAGCATGCAAGCCGGCGTTGCTGGAGCCGATCGTCGACCTCCACATCACCGCGCCGCAAGGGGCGATCGGCGACCTGTCGAGCGATTTGGCGGGCCGGCGGGGGCAGGTGCTGGGGATGGACCAAGCGGGCGGCGGCATGACGACCGTCGAGGCCCGCGCGCCCCTCGCGGAGGTCACCACCTACGCCCGCACGCTCAGCAGCCTGACCGGCGGCCAGGGGAGCTACACCATGGAGCTCGCCGGCTACGAACCGGCGCCCGCGTCGGTGCAGCAAGAGATCGCGGCGCAGGCGGCCGGGCGGGACGAAGCCAACTGACCACGGCTAGCAGTAAACACCCAGGTACGTAGCAAATCGGCTTCGCCAGAGCCGGCGGAAGTGTGAAGAGTTGGTCGGAATTGTGAAGTCTTGGCGGCGAGGCCTTGCCTCTCACTCTGGTCATGCTTAGCCTCGCGCCGCTACCGCTAGCGGTCACCCCCGCCAATCAACTCGGAGCCGTCTAATGAGCCGCGACACTGGGCTACTCGCCAAAACGCTGCCGCTCGCACCGCCGCTGATCGCGTTCGCGCTGTTGTGCGTCCCCTCAACCGCGACGGCTAAGCCGACGTTGGACGTCGATCCGCTCGGGATCAACGCCGAGGGTAACCTCGAGTGGTTGGTTTCTGTTTCGAGCGGCGATGAGGGATCGATTGCAATCGAACTTGGGTTCGGCTTCGAGAACAGCTCCCTAGTCGAGGCAACTCTCTTGAACCCGTCGATCTTCATCGAAGTGCTTGACGGTTTCATTATCACTCTCCCCGCCAACAACCCTTTCACAGGAGGGATTACCGAGGGGCTCGTTGTCACAGGTGACTCCGCTTTTGCCTCGTTCGGCTCGCGGCTCGTACCGGCAGCCCCACCGACACCATTCCTGTTGTTTGAAAGTGAGGGGCCGATGGGAACCCTCAAATGGGGTGACGACGCCACGGCGCCCTTCGGCGGCGGCGGGGACAGGATCTTCGGAGGCGACGGCGAAGCCTTTTCGTTCTCCGGCAGCCGCACTGTCGTCCCCGAGCCCGCCACGGCAGGACTTTGCAGTATGTGCTAAGCCCTAGCGTGGACTTGCACGCCTCGTCGGCGTCGGGGGTGATCGCCTGCGGGGAGCGAGGCTAAAGCGTCACCTCTAGCTGCTTCTTCATGCCGGCCGGCTTGACGCCGCGCTTGGTCCAGCGTTTGTCGCCGGCCCAGACGCGGACCGTGTAGGTCGACTCGGCGCTGAAGACCGGCGGGCGGAACTCGGCGCCGAGGATGCGGAGGGTGTAGACCACCGCACCGGTCAACTCGTCGACCACCTGCACGACCGGGCCGCCGAGGGGGTTCTGCTCGGCCCCGCTGACTTTGAGCGTCGGCAGGTGGGCGCTCGGCTGCCGGCGGTAGTTGTCCCGCTGGTTGATCGTGACCGGCCAGCCGGGGAACTGCTCGGCGGCCGGGTCGGTGACGTCGACAAACCGCGGCCAGCACTCCATCGTGATGTCGCGGGTCCGCTTATTGAACCGCACGATCCCGTGCCCCGCGGCGCCGTAGTTGTCGGGCGTGGGGTTGGCGTAGGCGTGCATCGTGACTTTGTTGCCGAAGCCGTCGTAGTAGCGGCCGGCGAAGGGCAGGGGGCTTTCGGGCCCGCCGGCGGCCGCCGCCTCTCGCGGCCACCACCAGCGGCCGTAGAAGTTGACGATCGACGGCACACAGAAGCTCCACCCGGCGTCTTCCCACCCGTTAACGCCGTGGTGGATGACCGTGGCCAGGTGCTGGTCGCCCGCGACGTGCAAGGCGAACGACTTCCTCATCGCCGCGAGCGCGCGGTTGCGGCCCGACTGGGGCCAGCCGTTCGAGTCGAGGTCGGCCACCAACCGGCTGTTGGCCTTGCCGTGGATGTGGGCGCCGCCGGCGAAGATGGTTTGCGACAGGACGCACTTGATCGCGGCGCCGTCCCAGTCGCGTCCCCACTCGTTGAGGAACTTGAGTTGCCGCCGGCCGAGCAGCACCGCCTCGGGCAGGTCGAGCGTTTGCGGGTCGTAGTCGGGCGAGGTGATGTGGTCGGGACGGGGGCCCTGCTTGGGCACCATGCCCATCGGGCCGGTCTTCCACTTCCGGTCCTCGATGATGGCGAAGTCGACGCCGCCGAGGCGTAGCCGCGTGTAGTAAACGCCGATACCCCGCTTGACGGGCGTGGGGTCGTAAGGGTCGGGCAGGTGGGCGGTCTGGGCGCGTTCGACCATCTTGACGTAGTCGACCGGCATGGGGTAACCGCCGTCGGCGGCGCCCCCCTTGCCGGTCGACTTCTTGCCGCCGGCGCCCCACAGGTTGGGCTGGCCAACGTCGTGGTCGTCGGGGATGCAGATCGTTGGGCGGTCCTTGATGATCTCGCCAAACTGCCGGCCGAACAGCAGCCACGCCTTGTAGTGCTGCGTGTGGTCGTAAACCTGATCGCCGGAGAAGAACAACAGGTCGGGGTCTTGCGCCTTAACGTTGCGGATCATGTCTTCGCGCGGGCCGCGGTCCGTCGCGGAGTTGCCGGTGAAGGCCGCGACGACGATCTCTTCCTTGTCCGCGGGGTCGGCCCGGACGAACCCCTCGTACACGGCGCCCGCGGCGTGGGTCACTCGGTAGTCGGCCGGCGTCGAGCTGTCCCAGTCTTCGACGCGGAAGGTCGTCATCCAATGCCGGGTGTCGACCGCCCGCGTGGCGACCTTGGCCCACTCGCCCCCGCCGCGGCGGACCTCCAGCGTCACCTCACGCGGCTCGTCGCTCCGCAGCGGGTAGAGCTGGGCCGACAGCTTCAGCACACCCGACTCGGCAGTGTACAAGCAGAAGCAGACGACTTTGTCCCGCGGCACATCGGGGATGGTCAGCGGCAGCCCGGGGTTGCTGATGTGGTTCTGCATCTCCGCCGGGCTCGACGAGCGGAGCGCAGCCGCTTCCTCGGCGGTAAGTTCGAGGGCGAACGCCGGGGCAGAAGAGAGCGCGACACAGGCGATTAGCAGCAATGCAACACGGCGGATCAAGAGTCTCTCCTTCTCGACAAGGTGGTTCGCTCGCTGGCGGCAGCGTCCGAGGCGGGCCGTCACGGATCAACGCAGAAACGGAGTATATCCGCCGCAGCCGCGGGATTCGACCACGCGAGTCGCCTAGCCCTCACGCCGCGGCCCGTACCAAAGGTCCAAGCCCTCCCGCTTGGCGAACGTCTTGCGGCCGTGCAGGAGCATCGCGAGCGCCGGGCGCAGGATCTCGCTCAGCCGATGCGTCCGCAGCTTGCGGCCCGAAGTGACGACCCGCTCGCGGACGACGCGGAA
Organism: Planctomycetota bacterium; assembly: GCA_039188275.1. Classification (GTDB taxonomy): domain Bacteria; phylum Planctomycetota; class Planctomycetia; order Pirellulales; family Lacipirellulaceae; genus JBCCQL01. The sequence goes on along the minus strand of JBCCZD010000011.1, from coordinate 20,247 downwards.
CGGGCCGAGCCGCTTGAGCTCGTTGCTCAGCGTGATCTCTTCCGACGCGTAGAGTTCCGGATCGAAGCCACCGGCACGGTCAAAGGCTTCCTTCGTGCAGAAGACGTAGCAGCCCGCCGCTAACCGGAGCCAGAAGTAGAAGGGCTCGAAGATACCGGCGAGCAGCCGGAGGTGGCGTGGGGCGTCGCCCTCAAACGCGACCCGGGCGCCGCCGCCGACGGCGCCGCCGCGGAGTGCGTCGACCGTGGCCTGCAAGACAGCGGCCGTGATCACCGTGTCGGCGTCGACGAAGACAAGCCACCCGCCGCTGGCGACCGCGGCGCCGGCGTTGCGAGTGCGGGAGATCTGCCGGTGCTCGACACGCTCGACCCGCGCCCCGTGGGCTAGGGCGATGCCCGCCGTGCCGTCCGTCGAGGCGTCGTCAACCACGACCACCTCGAACGGCTCGCCGACCGCCCGCGCCGCGGCCTGGATCGACTCGAGCGTTGCCGGCAGCAGCAACGCCTCGTTGTGGGCGGGGACAACAAACGAGATCATCAAAGACCTGCGGCGAGTGCGGCCTCGCCGGCGCAAACAGAAGCGACCTAGCCGGCTGCCGATTGTACCAACTTCAGCCAGCCGGGGCGGTAGCCGGCCGGGCGGACGGTCACTTGTCGGCGTAGCGAAAAATAATCTTCGGGCCCGCGGCGCGGATCCAGCCGGTGTCGCGGACGCCGTCGTCGGCGATCGCCTCGAGCCGAGCGTAGAGGTCGGAATCAACGGCCCGGCTTCCGTCAGCAAAGTCGATTCCGATGCCGAGCTGCCCCGCCGATGTGCCGGGCCCATCCCAGTCGTACGGGTTGCCCGTGATGGTCGGCTCGAGGAAGAGCCACTCCGGAGCGTACTGGGGGCACAGGCCGGGGGGGAGTTCGCCCGACCTGGCGTTGTCCGGCAGCTCCCCGTTCGCCGCGGCGTAGCGCTCAACGGCGTCGAAGATAATCTTGACGTTCGTCAGCATTGTCGTCGCCTCGCTGTCACCCGACGCGTCGATCAACCTTGGCGCCGCGACCCCGGCGAGGATGCCGAGGATGAGCACCACGACGACCAGCTCGACGAGCGTGAAGCCCGCCGCGGTCTTTCTCAAGCGGTCGGGCGTGGGCGTCATCGGACCTCGACCCACCTCATGATGCGGAGCCCGCTATCCGAAGCCCCGTTGTAGAGCTCGAGGATTTCTTCGGTGGTGACGCGGCGGTTGTAGATGCGGATGTCGTCCAGCGTGCCGGTGAAGCGCTGCGTCGAGCCGTTGCGTGCGCCAAAGGTGAGCGTGCCGGCGGACTGGTTGGAGAGCGACAACGACCCACTGGCGAGCAGGGAGCCATCGCCGTAGAGCTCGTAGACGTTGCCGTCCGAATCATAGTAGGCCACGATGTGATGCCACTGCCCGGCGGAGTTGGCGTAGTCGTCGGTTTCAAAGTTGTAGACCCCGGCGCCGCCAAGGTCGGCGACGAGGTAACCGTACGAATCGGTCCGGACCTCCCAGTTGTCGCTCGTGCCGAGTATTCGTTCCTCGCTTGTCAGGTTGGCGTCCGGCTTGAACCAGAAGGCGACCGCGCCCTCGGCGGGGGGATCGAAGACCTGGTCGGTGCCGACATCCTCGCTGCCGTCGAAGTACAGCGCCCCGTTCTCCTTGCCGGAAACCCACGCGGGCGTACCTACCCGGAAGGAAGCGTGCGCTCCCATGCCGGACGAGTCGGCTACGGTGGTCCCGGCGCCCTCGTCAAACTTCCAGTGGCCGATCAATCCATAGTGCTCGGCGATCTCCTCGGCCGTCATCGCGCGGTTGTAGAGCACCACGTCGTCGATCGTGCCCGGGAAACTGTCGCCAAGCGAGAGCGGCTCGGTAGGCGCCGCAAAGCCGTCGGTGTCCGTGTTTGTCAACTTCAGCTCGCCGTCGAGGTACATCCTGAACTCGGCCCCGTCGTAGACCGCGACCGCTTGGTGCCATTGATTCGCGGTAACCGCCGAGAAGTCGAGCGTTTCGGTGCCTGTTTGCGAGCCTCCTGAGTACATGCGCACGCGGAGCACGTCGCTGGATTGACCGATCACTAAGTCAAACCCCGCCCCGCCGCCCGCGATGTCCAGCAGCCAGCTGTTGCTGGTGATGCTTATCACGTCCTGATCGAGTTGGAACCAACAGGCGATGCTGAAGGCCTCGTCGATCGATGAGTACGCCCCGCTAACGGACTCAAGCTTGCTTGCCGAGCTCATGTCGGCCGCCCCGGAGCGAATCGCCCCGGTCTCCCAGGTTGGCGCGGTGGATGCCGTCAGATCCACCCCATAGCCGCTGCTGTCGGCCGCTGTCGCTCCGCTGGTCTCGTCGAGCTTCCAGTGGCCGACGAGTCCGTAGATTTCGGCGATTTCAGCGTCGTCCAGCATCCGGTCGTACAGCCGGACGTCGTCCAGCGAGCCGTAGAGCGCTTGAGAGGTGTCAAAACTCCCGCCGACGCTGTCCTGTTCTTGTACAAGCATCAGGCCGCCGGTATCGATATCGAAGGGAGTGGTCGTGCTGGTCCGCGTCGTCGAGCCGACGAGTTGGCCGTTCATGTGCACCTTTTCCACCCCTGTGATGCGATCGTGCTGGTACACGAAGTGGTTCCACCGCCCCGTGGCGATGGAGTCGACGGAGAAGAAGTTCGCGCTCCCGTTCACCTGAGTTTCGAGCGTGTCGTCGTCACTGAAGACCAGCAGCGCCGCGTTCGAGGTGCTGGCGTTGGCGCCGCTGAGAATCGTCTGCACGCCCGTGCTCTCCGACTTCACCCACCAAGCCAGGCTGTAGGTTGATTTGCCGTCGATTGTCCCGTTAGGCAGGTCGACACGGTCGTTGGTGTCGACATCATTAAAAGTGGTCCCGGCGCCGCGGACCGCCGAGACGCCGAGGTTGGGGCTGTTCACAAAGGTCCCGTCATTGCCCAACCCCGAGCTGTCGGCCGCGACCGTCCCGCTGGTTTCGTCGAGCTTGTAATGCCCCACCAGGCCGTACAGCTCGCTGATCTCCGAGTCGCTGAGCGCCCGGTTGTAGAGACGCACCTCATCGAGCGACCCGTCGAAGTAGCGGGAGTAGCTTTCGTCCTTGCCGATCAGCAAGTCTCCGGTATCGGAGCTGAGCGTCGTGCCGGCGCCGAGGTTGGTGGTCGCTTGGAGTTGGCCGTCGATGTAGATCTTGAGGTCGCCAGAAACATGGTCGTAGACCCCGGCGTAGTGCCGCCACCGATCGATCGCACTAGGCGTCACTAATACCGTCTGCCAACCCCCGTCATTCACATAGAACTGAATACTCGTGCCACCCGCATTGGGGTGGAGGATGAACTGGCTGCGTTTGCTGACGAAGAAGCCGCTGGAGTTCCAGGTGGCGGTGTCGCTCTTCGCCCAGCAGGCGACCGTCATCGACTGTTGCAGATTAAGTTCGTCGCTGCCGGTCACCTCGACGTAGTCCGCGGCGCCGTCGAGGTTGGCGGCGTAGCCGCGGACGCCATTGGCGCCGAGCGTGGGGCTGCCGGTGTAGGCGCCGTCGTTACCGCTGCCGGAGCTGTCCTCAGCGACCGTGCCGCTGGTCTCGTCGAATTTCCAGTGGCCGACGAGGCCGTCGCTGGCGGCCCAGAGGATCGAGCGTTGCACGAAAGTCAGCCCGTCGCTGGATAGGTTGGCCCAGGTGAAGGCCCCCCCGCCCCACGGCGCGGCGACCCGGCGACCGGCGGCGGTGTTGCTGCCGTTGTAGGTATCGACCAACTCTCCGCCCTTCTCGATGACGAACAGCCCGTAAGCGCCGCTGTCGGTGGTGAGCGGCTCCACTCCGGGGGCGAGCGTCCCGTCCCCGAAGATGAAGGGTTCCGTCGCCGTCGTGATGGTCGTCGCGGCTAGGGAGAACCCGGTTGTGATCGGGTGCGTGTTGTTGGACACGGTCAGTGCCGTCCCGTCCGACTCACTGCCCATGACCGTGGCGTAGCCCATCTCGTCGTGCAGGGCTCGCTCCTCGACAACGACGCCGATGGGCGCCTCGCGGAGCTTGTAACCGACGTTTCCGCTGGCGAGTTCCTCCGACACGTAGACGACATCGGCGGCTTCGACCGCGGCGTCGTAGTCAGCTTGGGCGGCCGTCGAGACGATCTCCGCGACGGTCCAGCCCCAACCGGTAAACTGATCGATGCGGGCCTGCTCTTCGGTCGTCGCCGTGGCGCCGTTCTTGACGAAGAGCTGGTCCAGCGGCTCCGCGGTCGTCGCTGGCGGGCCGGTCGCCGCCCAGTCGATGGCGTTCTGGGCGATCAGCAGGCCGTTGCTGTTGAGACTTGATGCTTGAAACGAGTCGCCGCCCCAGGGCAGCCGCACCCGGCGCCCCGCGGCGGTGCTGTTGCTGCTGTAGGTGTTGGCCAGCGCCGCGCCGACTTCAAAGACCGCCAGGTCGTGGGCGCCGCCGTAGGAGATCAACGCCTGCGCGCCCGACGCCTCGGCGCCCGAGGTGTAGCTGAGGGTCTGGGTCGACGACACGATCGTTAGAGAGCCGGTCGAGAAGCTCGAGGTGATCGGGTGCGTGTTGTCGGTGACCGTGACGGTGGTCCCGTTCCAGTCGACGCCGTTGGCGGTCGAGAAACCCATCTCGTCGTCAAGCGCCCGCTCTTCGGAGACGACGCCGACAGTCGCAAGCCGGAGCTTGTAGCCGACAGAACTTGCGCTCACCTCTTCGGAGACGTAAACGACGTCGACCGACGCCATCGCCGAGTCAAAGTTGGCCTGCGAGTCGCCATCTTCGATCGTCGTGACCGTGTGACCCCACGCTTCGAATCGCGTTTTGCGCTGCGTTTCCTGAGTGGTCAGCGTGCTGTTGGCCGTGACCAGCAACACGTCGGCGGCTCGCCCTTCCCAACCCGCGGTCAGCACCAGCAGAATCGGCAGGCAGATCGCCGGGCGATGGCAACAGCGGTGCATGGAGGCAGGCATCGTCGGTGGAACTCGGCTGTCGAGATCGGCGCAGAAAATGGGGCCGCCAGAAAAGAAGACCTCCTGAAGCGTACGCCACGGAATGCGTACGCAACGCGAGCGAAGAATGCCGGTCCCGCTGGTAGGCGTTCGGGTCGTGACGGTCCGAACGCCTGTTAGAGTCCCGCCGCCTCGCGCAGCGCGGCCGCCGCGTCGACGGCCGCCTGCTGCACCGCCTCTTGCCAGCGGGCTGGGCCAAAGCGGGCGTACTCGGGCCGGTTGTGGGCGAAGATCACGCCGCGGCTGCTGTTGACGATCGCCCCCATGCCGGCCGAGTCAAACGCCGGCGCCACGTCGGCGGCCGAGCCGCCTTGGGCGCCGAAGCCGGGGACCAAGAACCAAGTGTGCGGCATCGCCCGGCGGAGCTCGGCGAGTTGCTCGGGGTAGGTCGCCCCCACCACGGCGCCGACCAGGCCGTACCCCGACTCGCCACGCGTCATCTTCGCGAGCCGCTCGACATGCTCACCAACGTGCCGGTAGAGCGGCTTGCCGTCGATGAGTCGGTCTTGCCACACAGCGCCGCCCGGGTTGGACGTCTTGACCAGCACGTAGACGCCGGCGCCGCGGTCGCGGGCCACCTCCGCGAAGGGCGTCAAGCTGTCGTCACCCAGGTAGGGGCTGACGGTGAGGGCGTCGCCCCCCCATGCGCTGTCGCGGCCCAGCAGCCCCGAAGCGTACGACTGGGCGGTGCTGCCGATGTCGTTCCGCTTGCCGTCGAGCACGACTTGAATCCCGTGGCCGTGGGCGCGGTCGACCACCTCCTTCAGCGCCGCCATGCCCGCGGGCCCGAGCTCCTCGAAGAAGGCCATCTGCGGCTTCACCGCCGGCACGACCTCCGCCACGGCCTCGATCAAGCCAACAGAGAACCGCCGGTACGCCTCGGCACGCCCGGCGAGCGAATCGTCGCCCCGCAGCGCTTCGGGCAACTGCTCCCAACGCGGGTCGATGCCCACCACCAGCGGGCACCTCTTCTTCGCGACAGCGGCAGCGAGTTCGTCGGCGTAGTGAGGCACGGGCTGTGGCTGCACGGGGTGAGGACGATGGCGGCGTTGGCGTCGAGGCACTAACCTAACGGAGCCGCAACGCCATCGACAGGGAATCGCACGAATCCGAAGCCGCCCGCGACCCAACGCCCCGTGGACCAATCGCTACAAGTCGCCGGCGTCGCCTTCCTCGCCGGCATCGCGATGGCCGTCGGCGGCGTGATCGCCCGCTTCGAGCGCCTCAAGCCCGACTGGCTCGAAGAAGAGTTCCGGCACACGGTGATCGCCTTCGGCGGCGGCGCCCTGCTCTCGGCCGTGGCGTTGGTGCTGGTCCCCGAAGGCGCCGAGCCGCACTCGCCGCTGGCGGTCGCCCTGCTGTTCGGCGGCGGCGGCGTGGCGTTCCTGCTGATCGACGTCGCCCTCGCCGCGGCGAAGAGCCCGGCGGCGCAACTCGCGGCGATGCTCTCCGACTTCATCCCCGAGTCGCTCGCCATGGGCGCCGCCTTCGCGGCCGGCGACGCCACGGCGCCGCTGCTGGCCATGCTCATCGGCATCCAAAACCTGCCCGAGGGCTTCAACGCCTACCGCGAGCTGATGGCGTCGTCTCGGCTAACGAGCCGATCGGTGATGATCGCGTTTGCGGCGATGTCGCTGCTCGGCCCGGCGGCGGCCCTCGCGGGGCTGCTCTGGCTCGCGGCCTACCCGGGCGTCGTCGCCGGCGTGATGCTGTTCGCCGCGGGCGGCATCCTCTACCTGACGTTCCAAGACATCGCCCCCCAGGCGCGCCTCGAAAACCGCTGGGCCCCGCCCCTCGGCGCCGTCGCCGGGTTCTTGCTCGGCCTGCTGGGAAAGCTGATGGTGGCCGCGTAATGCCGCCTGAGGGCGCCGCCCACATCCGCACGGTTTGTGACAGTAAACACCCTAGGTGGGTCACTCCTTTTTACTTTGCAGTATCTTGGGAAGCTGAGCCCGACTACGAAGCCAAGTTGACACTCGCTAGTAGTTCATTGGCCATGCCAAGACCGCAAAAAATGGACCGGCCTTCCCCTGAGTTGGAACTGCAGATACGCAAGATTTACGCAGAGCTGGAGCCAGACCGTACCTTTTGCCGATGCCTCGTGGCCTCGGATGACAAAGGCGTAGTCGTGAGAGTTTATAGCCAAGTTGCTACCGATAAAGGCCGCGGAATCATCCCAACTCCGTACAGCTTGTATCGCCTCAGTGCCACGGACGAAACCCTTTCCAGGCTAAGCAAAGAGGAAGCTGCTCCGTTCGTGATACGAGGCTACAGATAGACTCCGCCTCGACTTGGGATTTCGATGCCGCTTGAGCGTCCTGCTAACCTGCAAATGAGGCGTCGTCATGGGCATCGAAGCCGAGGCTGAGAACGCTCGTTTCCGGGGACATCGTGGCGGTGAAGCCGCAGCAAGGACTTGCGTCGACCAAAGGGTTCTGAAACCGGTCCCGAGAGAAATCTGAGGCTATGACGCGGTCGTTTCGACAGCTCTTTGGGCCCGCCCTTCGCGCGCAATGCCGCACGGATGCGGGCGGCGCCTTTGCTATCGGAACACCCGTGCCAACTTGACGTTGAGAAGAAACGCGCGGGTGGCCAAGAATTATCCCACTGGCCTACCAACGGCGCGCTCAAGAGTGTTGCTTGGATTTGGCGATTCGCCTGCTACGTTGACAATGGAAGCTCTCCAACCTCAACGGGGGTGTTCGCGCAAGTCCTTGCGCGTCGGTCGCTCGGGGCGTATCGAGCGGGCTGAACCACGGCAAAAAACGTAGCCGGAGGAATCTGGCGGCCGTCGCGACGATTCTTTTGCCACCCGGTGCTTTCTCCACCCGGTGCTTTCTTCGCTGCGATTGTAATTCCTACAACGCTGTGACGGGGCCGGGCTCGCTACCCCCCGGCTCCAACGAGCCGAAGAGGGGCGTTTGACGGGAATCGCCGACAGATTCGATGCACGCCGGCGCCCTTTGGTGGTGATTGGCACACCGGATGCGTGAGGTGGTTTCCGTCAGCCGCCGCCCCCCGCAGCGGCCGCTGACGTAAGCACGCGTCGCGGTTCGGACGCAGACTTCGTCGCCGCCGTAGGCCGACCTCGCCCACCACGGGAAAGCTGCCAGACGAGCGATCGTGCGACCCAGAGACCCCGGTTGGCATCCTCGCAGAGCCAACCGGGGTTTCTTCTTAGGGGCGAGGAGTGGGGGGCGAGGGCTGCGCTAAGCGGCAGTACTACGCCTTGGGCCTTCCGCTTTACATATCAACCAGCTCGGCGGGCACGTTGCCGCTTAGGTCGACGCGCTCGTAGTCACCGTCGTCGGCGTGGAGCGTCATGGGGACGCCATGGACCGGGTGCAGCATCGTCGAGCGGATCTGGGCGCTGATGTCGCTGCCGGGCGCCACCCGCATCTTCCGGCCGTCGAGGAACCTCGGCAGGCTGGTGCGGACCACTTCCAGCGCGAGCGGCCCGCCGATGCACATCCGCGGCCCGGCGCCGAGCGGCATGTACTCGTACAGCGACGGCTTGATCGAGAGCCAGCGGTCGGGCTCGAAGCGGGTCGGCCGCTCGTAGATCGACTCGAGCCGGTGCGTGATGAACGGCGAGAAGACGATCGGCGTGCCGCGGGGGACTTCCTTGAACGGGCCGAAGTCGACCGCGTCGGTGTTGATCCGCTGCGAGTAGCTCGACGCGGGCAGCATCCGCATGCTCTCACGGATGACCCGCTCGAGCAGCGAGTTCGGGTCGGGCCGCCCGGCGGGCGGATCGGCGCCGCGGGCGGCGAGCTCGGCGCCGAGCGCTCGGCGGACCTCCGGGTGCTGGGCGAGTAAGAACAGCGTCCAGGTGATCGAGTGGGCGGTCGTCAGGTGCGCGGCGGCAAACAGGACGCACGACTGGCCGACCAGCTCCTCGTCGCTCAAGCCGCCCGCCTCGTCGTGCGTGTTGACGAGGATCGAGAGGACGTCGTTGCCCACTTCGCCGCCGGCCGCCACCGCGTCGCGGCGGCGGGTAATGAGCTGCATGACCCGCTGCTCAAGCCCCTCGGAGAAGGCGAGCAGCTTCTCGTACCCGGCGCTGAACCCGGCGTCGGGCACCAGGGCGCCGATGCCGAGCTCGTGGTTCAGCCGGCCCCACTCGGCGATCTGCTCTCCGACGTCATACGCCAGCCGCCGTTCCTCCGGCGAGTCGCTCATGCCGAACAGGATGGTGCTGGTGACCCGCAGCATGAAGCGGATCATCTCCTGGTTAAGGTCCAGCTCCTGCCCGTCTTGCCAGGTGTCGGCGACCTCGTTGGCCATCCGCTCGATCGCGGGCCGGTACGTGGCGATCTGCTTCAGCCCGAATGGCTCCTTCAGCAGCCGGCGGTTCCGCTTCCACTGCTCACCGTTCATGCCCAGCAGGCCGCAGGTCACCCGCCGGTGGCTCGACCGCTTCGGCCCGCGGATGGCGAAGAAGCGGGTGTTGAACAAATTGACGTCGCTAAGCAGCTGCTTGTTGTAGATCGGGTCGAACGCGAACAAGACCCGCAGGGCGCCGTCTTGCAAACCGGCGACCGGCCCGAACCGCTTCTGCAGGCCCATCAGCCCGCCGAGCACGTCGCGCTGGAAGTCGGCGAGCCGGCCCTCGGTCAGCGGCAGCTCGGTCGGCTCGGTTGTCGCGGCGGCGGGCATGGTGGTGACCCAGGCGGTGGGCGAGAGCGGTCGTGCGGAGCGAACAACGTGGGGCGCTCCACGGCATACTTCGGTCGATTGCAAGCCGACCGTGTCGCCTACCCGCCGCTAGCCGAGCAGCCAGCACAATCATCACGAACGGTCAACTCAGTATGCCCAAACTACCAGCCGCGGCGGGCGCAAGCCAGCAGCCAGCTCGCAGGGGGCGCCCGTTGGTCAGTCAACGAGCGCCAGATTGTCGCGGTGAACGACTTCGAGGTAGGGCCGATGGCCGAGGATGCCCGGGATGTCTTCGGTCGATCTCCCGCGGATCGCGGCGACTTGTTTGTGGTCGTAGTTGGTGAGGCCGCGGGCCAACTCGTCCCCGCCGGCCGTGACAAGCGACACCACGTCCCCCTTTCCGAACTCGCCGGCGACCGCCACAACGCCAACGGGCAGCAGGCTGTTGCCGCCGGTGGTGATCGCCCGCGCGGCCCCGGCGTCGAGGGTCAATCGGCCTACCGGTTGGGCGGTGCGGCCGATCCAGCGTTTGCGGCTGCTCACCGACGCCTGTTGGGCGACGAACAGCGTGCCGACATCGGCGCCGGCCAGGATGTCGCTCAGCACGCCGGGGCGCCGGCCGTTGGCGACCACCACGTTCTCGCCGGCTCCGGTCGCCATCTGCGCGGCGGCCAGCTTGCTCGCCATCCCGCCCGTCGACAGCCGCGGCCCCATGGCGGCGGTCGCTCGAGTCAAGCCGAGCACGTCGTCGTTGATCGATTCGACGACGGGCAACACCTTCGAGCCGGCATCGTCGGGGTCGCCGTCGTACAGGCCGTCGACGTCCGACAGCAGCACCAGCAGCGGCGCCCGCAGCAGGTTGGTCACCACCGCGGCCAGTCGGTCGTTGTCGCCGACGCTCCGCTGCAACTCGTCGACCCGCACGGTATCGTTCTCGTTGACGATCGGCACGGCGCCGAAGCGGAAGAGTTCGAGCAGGGTGTTGCGGGTGTTCAGGTACCGCCGCCGGTCGTTCAGGTCGTCGGCGGTTAGCAGCACCTGTGCGGCGTGGTGGCCGTGGGCTTCGAGCGCTTGGTTATAGACCTCGATTAGCCGGCTCTGGCCGATCGCCGCGGCGGCTTGCAGCCTAGCGAGGTCGATCGGGCGCTGCGGAAGCCCGAGGCGCCCGATCCCCGCGCCCACCGCCCCGCTGCTTACCAGGGCGACGCGCCGCCCGCCGTCGGTCGCCGACGCCACCTGCTCAGCAACGGCGGCGACGCGGTCCAGGTCGAGCGCTCCGCGAGCGTCAGTCAGAACCCTCGTGCCCACCTTAACGACGACCGTGTCCGCCACGGCGGCGATCTGTTCGCGAAGGCTCACGGCCGGCTACCCCGCCGGCTCGGCGTCGGTCGCCGGCTTCAGCACGTGGAGCGAGAGACCCCGAAGCATCGAAGCGGTCGCCTCACGGAAGTCGTCCATGTGCGGGGCGGCGAGGTGGGCCTCGAGTGCCGGGACGCTCGCCCACTTTTCGATCACCATCACGGCGTCCTCGCCCGCCTGTTCTTGCACGCCAATGCCGGTCGGCTCGTCAATGGCGGCGCCGTACTCCAGGCAGCCCTGCTCGGCGAGGACCTTGGGCGTTAGCTCGGCAAAAACCGCGAGGAACTCTTCTCGCCGGTCAGGGTCAACCGTCAGCTTTGCAACGACATGGATCATGGCACGCGGTCCGCGGGTTAAGGCGGGAAAGAAGGCAACGGGGAACGGGGCAGGCTCCTCAGCAGAATACCCAAGCCGCCCCGCCATCGAAAGGAAGCCCCCGCCGCCGGGTAAGAAACGCATCGATCGGCAAGCCAGCACACGCTCGTTCCTCACCGGCGCTTCCGCTGGCGACCGCATCAAGGCTTTGCCACGGCGGGTTGGTCGGCCGGGCGATTCTTGACGGGCAGCCGTTGGGCCTCGACCTTAGCGATGTACCACTCCGTGAATTGGGGCTCGTACTCGATCGCGGCGTTGCGGTAGCAGAGGGCGGCGAGCTCAGGCCGGCCCCGCTCCTCTAGCATGGCGCCGAGCGCCAAGACTCGGGAGGAGGTCCCGTTGCTGTCGGCGCCCCAGTCGCGGAGAAACGACTCGACCTCCTGGGCGAGGTTGTCGCCGATTGGTCCGGAGCCCGTCAGGCGGTTCACGAACTGGCTGAAGACCTTCATGCCCGGGTAGTTTTTCTGCTCCAAGGTCGGCGTTACCGGCTTCAGTTGCTCGTCGCCGATCTTAATGCGGGCGTCGCCTGCTGCGCGCCTCTTAGGTGGCTTGGCGACGATCTGCGCGATTTGCTTCCGGACCGCGGCGACCAGCCGCTTGTCACCGCTCTTAACCGCCAGGGTCAATAGATTCGCGTAGGAGTTGATGTTCTTCGATCTTGGCGGGAAGGCCGAAAGGCTCTTGTAGGCCGCCTTGTACTTGCCCCGGACCCAGTGGAACGCCACGTCGACGTTCGGCAGCCGGGGCGTCGTCTTCGGCCGGACGTGCTTGCTGGCGAAGTCGAGCGGCTCGGCAACGCCACTCATCCCGTGCCGCTTGCGGAAGAGGTACCACTGAGCCGAGTCGTAAGAGGGGTAGCCTTGGCTCATCAGACGATAGAAGTTGTCCGCCTCGTCGAGTTCTCCGAGCACCTCGTGCGTCCACGCCGCGCACCGCAACGCCCACCGGGCGTGCGATTCGGCGGCGGCGATCGCGTGCGGCTTGGCCGCCTCGGCGTCGCCACGGCGGAGGTAGAACATCGCAAGCGAGTGGTGCGCGTTGATGTGGTTGAACCCGTCTTGGTCGAGTTCGAGGATCCCCAACAGCGTTGGCGGCACGTTCTCAAACAGCCCGGCCTCCTCATAGGCGGCGGCGAGTTTGTAGATCGTCTTCGTCTCCGGCAGCAGGTCGAACGAGCGCTCGAAGCACAGAACCGCGTCGGCAACGCGCCCGGCGTCTTTGTAGGCCCCTCCGATCGCCGTCCACGCGGCGGCGCTCTCGCCCGCCCTCTGCTCCCAGTCGAGGAAGTGCTGATCCGTCAGCACCACGTTTCGGCGTTTGGTCAACTCGACCTGCTTGACGACCACCAGGGGCGAGTAGGGTGAAACCTTGCCAAGCGCAAGGGCGAGCAGGGCGAAAGGCCCAAAATGCTGATCTTGGAACTTCAGACTCTGGGTAATGCTCTGGCACAGGAACTCGTTGTCGGCGTCGATAACCGCCGATCGAATAACGACCTGACCCCATTGGTTTCTCACGCCACGCGGCAACTGGGACCAGACCGTCCAGGCCCAGGGGTTGGGGTCATACAGTCGGAGTTCCCGGCAGGCGGCGGTAATGGCCTTTTTCTCGTCGGGACCGGCTGCAAAGATGCGAAAGACTGTGGCGTCCGGGTGATCTCTGAAGAAAGGCTCCCAGTACGCGACTCTCACGCCCTGCCCACGCACGAGCTCCCACCTGGACCCGACGTAGATGTCGGAGAACGCTGCGCGGACGGCGGCGTCCTCGAGCAGGCGGGCGAGGTTGCCCCAAGCGGGGTCGCCCGCCGACGGCGCGCCATCGAGCGCCGCCAGCAGCTTCGGCCACGCCTGGCGGGCGGAATCGTTGTTGTCGACTGCCGCGGCCGCCTCTCGGATGGCGGCCGGGATCCCGGGCACGGCGGCGAGTCGGGCCGGCAGTCGACTGAGCAGGGCTTCTTTGCCGGCATTCGCCGCGCTCTTCCGATCCGGGTTTTTCCTGACCTCGACTGCCAACATGTCGTGTAAGCCCGTTGCCTCCGGGCACGCCGTCGACGCCGTGCGGACGCCGCGCGCGGCTTGTCGGTCGTCGCCGGTGTTGATGCTTGCCCAGCCGTAGAGGAACGCCGACCAAGCGCTGTAGGGGTGATTCGTCTCGGAAGTCTCAAGCAGCCGCCGAAGCTCGAACTTGCAGTACGGCTCGAGGAGCGCCATCCAAGGCGGCGGCTCTTGGTCGGCGCCGAACGGCTCGATCGCGGCGAGCGTGCTCAGGCCGCAGGAGTGCATCCCGCTAACCGATTCGGCGTAAGCCATCACCGCTTCGGACGTGCGGTCCTTGGGGTGCTGCGACCGGAGCCTGAAGGCGTACAGGAGGGCGCGGGCCCGGTAGACGTTGCTCGATTGGCCCCAGCACGTCTCGGTCAGCATCGCGAGATTGGTGTAGCCGCGAACCAAAGCCTGTAAGGCCTCAGGCGACTCGTCGTCTCGCAGCCGCAGGTGCAAGCTGCGCACGGCGATGAACTGCGAAACGATGTCGACCTGCTGCAGCAGCCGCTCCGTCTCGTCAAAGCCGGCGCCGGGAGCGGGCTCGCCCGGCGCCGGCTCGGGCGCGCTGCCCCCAAGTTTCTTGAGCACGTCGACCAGCTCGTCACGCGACCACCGCTCAAACTCCTCCGCCAGTTTGAGGCAAAACGTTTCGGACTTGAAGTTCTCAAGCTTTTGCGCCTTGTGCCAGACCATTCTCTCTTTGGGTGGCGTCTTGTCGTTGGGCCTAAACGGCCCGCTATCGAAGAGGCGTACGTGATACCTCCCGTCCGGCAGGCACTCGATCGTCAGCAGCAGCGACAGCGGGTCGGCGGCCGTCGGCTTCTCGCGGAGCGTCGCGTCGCAGGTCCGCATCCCGATCTCTTCCCGAGCCGCGACGAGCAACGCCTGCCGAGCGAGTTCACGGTAGAGCGTCCCACGCACCGTGTTCGGGGCGAGGTCGTTCCGGAAGAACCGTGTGTGCAGTTGGAGCTCCGTCGCCGCCCGCGTCTGGCTAGGAATGGCCTGCCCCAGAAGCGTTGCGCCAACGAGAGCGGTGAGACCAAGCCGACGGGCGGACAAAGGCATAGATACCTCAAAACGGGCGGGGCTAATCTAGCAGCCGTGTAATTCAAGCAACGGGCCGGAACTTGCCATGGGCAAAACCGGCGCCCACCGCTCTCTGCCGGCGGTAGGCGGGCCGCGAGGACTTTGCTCCGAGCTTGGTGAGGCTCGAGATCGGCGCGACGGCTCTCTCCAACCGGCTTTCGGCTACGCCTCAATCGTAAGAAGCAATACCGCCGCCGGCCACCACTTTTGACCGCTGCGCCGCTGATGGACCGAGGGCGACCAACGAGAGCCCGGGTCGCGTAGCGGAAAAACTCGATCTCAGGCGCTCATCGGCCGCGCAGCTATCGATAATTCCCATGCGCGGAGCGGCTGGCAAGAGTGCCGCAACGATTCAAGAGCCTTGTCTGCCCCCACGCCGGGCGTAGCTCGCGGGCCAGCTCCAACGGCAGGTCATCGCGGAATCAGCCTCCCACGGCCGGCGCCCGCTTTCATGTTCCTGGTGGGTCGGCGGTCGCCATGCGCGGGGGTGCCGGCTACCGCGGCGGGGTCACGTCGCCGCTTCGTAGGTCCGCCCGGCCGAGGGGTCGCCCTCCTGATTGAGGGCGATTTGATAGAGCCGCCCGCCGTGTTCGGTCGGGTAACCGCCCGTAATGCACGCCTGGCAAAGGTCGACGGCGGGGCGGCCGATGGCCCGCGCGATCGACGCGATCGGCAGGAACCGAAGCGAATCGGCGCCGAGCTCCTCGGCCATCGCGGCGAACGCCGCCTCGTCGGGCTCGGCGGCCCCGCTCGCCTGCGTGCCGGATTCGAGGAAGGGCGGCGCGAACAGCTCGCCGACGGTCGACATGTCGATGCCGTAGAAGCAGGGCGCCACGATCGGGGGGCACGCGACACGGACGTGGATCTCGCGGACGCCGCCGACCTGCCGCAGCCGGTTGATGAGCACCCGCATGGTCGTCGAGCGGACGATCGAGTCCTCGACCAGCAGCACCCGCTTCCCCTCGAGCACCTCGCGGAGCGGCGTGTACTTGCTGCTCGCCTTGGCGAGGCGGGCCTTGCCCCCCTCGATGAAAGTGCGGCCCGAATAGCGGTTGCGCATGAGCCCCTCGACCGACGGGATGCCGAGCCGGTAGGCCATCGCGTCGGCGGCCGCTTTGCTGGTATCGGGCACGGGCACGACGATCGTGTCGCCGTCGCCCGAGTGGCGGTCGATCTCCAGCGTCTCGAGCCGCGCCAGCTCCTCGCCGAGCGCCTTCCGCGAGAGGTAGACGCTGCGCCCCTCCATTGTGCTCGCGACGTTGGCGAAGTAGACCCACTCGAAGAAGCAGTGGGCCCGCCGGGGCGCGTCAACGTAGCTCTCGACTTTCATCTGGCCGTCGACAATGGTGATCGCCTCGCCCGGGCCGAGCGAGCGGATCTGGTCCGGGTCGAAGCCGAGGTTCAGCAGCGCGACGCTCTCGCTGGCCGCGGCGAAGAGCGAGCCGTCGCAGGCGTACGAGACCGGCTTCATGCCCAGCGGGTCGCGGGCGACAAGCATCTCGCCCAGCGCGTTCACCAGCGCCAGGCTGTAGGCCCCGTCGAACCGCTTCGAGAGGCTCCGCATGACGTCGATCAGGTCGGCCTTGGTCTCGCCTGCCAACTGGCGGGCGATCTCGTGCATCAGGATCTCGGTGTCGGTCGCCCGCGTGATGTGGTGGTCGTCCTCCGCGAGCAGCTGGTCTCGCAGCTCGGCGTAGTTCGCCAGCTGGCCGTTGAAGCCGAAGCTGAACCACTTACGCTTTTGCAGGTGCCGCCGCTCGAACGGCTGGGCGTAGCTGACGTCGTCTTTGCCACACGTTGCGTACCGGACGTGGCCGATCGCGGCCGGGCCCGCGTACCGGGCCATTAGCGACTCCGCCTTCTCGCGGTGGCTGAGCCGGAAGACCTCGCTCACGCCGCCGAGTTCGCGGTAACGCTCGATCAGGTGCCGGCGTTCGGGATGGAAGGTTGCCATCCCGGCCGACAACTGACCGCGGTTCTGGATGTCGAGCAGCATCCGCGGCATCAGCCGCGACGCCTCGGCGGGGCCAAGCGGCGGGCACAGCGGGCTCATCGGCCGACCGGGCAGGTGGTAGACCGCGGCGATGCCGCACTCGTGCCGCAACTCGTCGCTCATGGCGTCGGCTCACTCGGGGGCGTTGCCACCGGCAAGCCGGGGCCAACGCGTCGGGAGAGGGCCCGCATCCACCCGGAAAGGGTCCGTCTCGCCACATGTCGGCGTGGCGCGACGAGTGCGGGAGGCGGCAGCTCCACCGCCAATGAGGCGATTCTAGGCCGCGCTCAGAGCTGCCTCAATGCCCGGCGTGCTCTAGCGACGCATCGGCCCCTACCGCCCCTAGCCGCGGCACAAAGAAGTCCCACGCCCTTGCCGGTGAACCCCGGCGACGCAAACCAGCGCCGCTACCAGGCGCCAACTCCGGCAGGCAGCGCCCAAACCCGCGGCCGGGACCAACGCGTGCTGGTCGGCAAGTGCCGCCTGGCGCCCGACAGCTCGGCTTCCAGCTCCCTCAGCCGCAACTCGGCTGCAAGCCGCTCCAGCTCCAGGCGGTCGACCGTCCCCCGCACCGCCGACCCGATTTTAAACCGGTTCATCGGCTCATACTCGGCGAGTCGCCGGTCGATCGTGGCGATCTCGGCTTCGGTCAACCTGATCTCCCCCCGCAGCCGCCGCATCTGAGCCGTGCGCTCCACACTGCGATACAGCCGGGTCCGGAGGTCGGCCGTGGTGACCGACGCAGCGGGCGAAGCGATGTCATCGGCCGCGGATGCCGCGGTTGAGAGGCAAACCACCATCGGGGCGGCGATCGCCGCGATCAACGAACTGCGGACCGTCAGACTTTGCGTGAGCATCGCGGCCTCGGCGATCGAGATGAGAGACAAGCCAGCGAAGCACCGCCGCAGACTGGCGGCTTCAAACCGGCTCCAGCGGTCGGCACGCTTACCGAGCCTTCACCTCATCCACCCTAGTCAGCCAGAACCCGCCCAGCAAGTCGTTTCGAAGCAACGGCTTAGCACGCCCGGCTGGATTCGAACCAGCGACCTACGGATTAGAAGTCCGTTGCTCTATCCGGCTGAGCTACGGGCGCAAGATGCCTCAGGCCGTAATCTACGCCCGTCTCTGCTCTTGTTCCAGGTTGCGGAAATGCTTTGCTGATCTCCGCGCCGCTAGTAAACCGAGTGCCGCCAACGGTAGCCCGGGCCACCCTGGGGAAAGCCATCTAGATAAAAACAAGCGCCGGGCGTTCAATTGACGTGCAACCATCGCTTCAGCCGCCTCGGGTGTCACATGTGAGAGAATTCTCATAGGTCGTCGGCAATATCAACGGCTTCCTGCGGTGGCGTAGAAAGCCGTCGTGGTTCAGTTCGACGCCTGGCGCACGGGCGAGTTCAACGGCGACGGCTTTAGCAGCCGTGACCCGCTTTGACTGGGCAGGCCCGCGAGACCGATTGCGCCACGGCGTGGTCGGCCGCTGCTTGCGTCGGCTAACCGCGCGCCAGCGCATCGGACTGGTCGACAAAGTCGTCGCCGGTCCACTCCTCGTCGGCGGTGATCATCTTTTTCCGCTCGGCGGCCGCCTTCTTCGCTGCGCGGGCCTCGGCCTGACGCTTCACCAGGTCGGCGTGCGTCGTGAAGTACTCCAGCGAGTGGCCGCGGAAGTCGTCGAGCGTCTCGAAGCCGTGCTTCTCCATAAAGGCGAGCAGCTCCTCGCACATCGGCTGCACGCAGCGGTAGCCCATCTTCATCACGCCGGTACAGACCTGAACCGTGTGGCTGCCGAGCAGGATAAACTGCGCCGCGTCCTCGCCCGTCTCCACGCCGCCCATGCCGCTGAGCGTGCGGTCCGGGTACTCGTGGTTGATGAGCGTGGCGATCTCCATGCACATCCGCAGGGCGATCGGCCGCACCGCCTGGCAGCTGTACCCGCCGGGGGTGGTGTAGCCCTCGACGGACGGCTCGGGGCGTAGCGTGTCGAGGTCGACACCGATCACCGACCGGATGGTGTTGATCGCCGAGATGCCGTCGACGCCCGCGCGGAGGCTCACCCGCGTGGGGTCTTCGATGTGGGTGACGTTGGGCGTCATCTTGGCCCAAACGGGGATCTTTGCGCTCTCCATCACCCAGCCGCAAACCTCCTCGAGCACGTCGCAGTCCTGCCCCATCGCGGCGCCCATCTTCCGCTCGGGCAGGCCGTGGGGGCAACTGAAGTTGAGCTCGAAGCTGTCGACGCCCGCCTCCTCGCACCTGCCGACGATCTCTTGCCAGGCGCCCTTGTTGTACTCCTCCATGATCGAAGCGATCAGCACGCCGTCGGGGTGCGAGTCCTTAAGCGCCTTGAACTCGTCGAGCCAGGTCTCGAACGAGCGGTCGCTGATCAGCTCGATGTTCTCCCAGCCGTAGATCTCGTTGCTTTCGCGCGAACGAAGCCGGCCGTAACGCGGCTGAACATTAATAACCTTCGACGCGTCGAGCGACACGGTCTTGCAGATAACCGCGCCCCAGCCGTCGTCGAACGCGCGGCCGATCACTTTGCCGTTGGTCCCGGGGGGGCCGGAGCCGATGACGAACGGGTTGGGGAGGTCGAGGCCGTTGACGGTGGTTTGGAGCGTGGGCATGACGATTGACAGGATAACGGGATTCTCAGGATTTACGGGATGGTCTTTTCAGGGTTCTGGTTTTTCTTTTGACGGTGACGTCGGATGGGCCGAAGTTGAATAGCAAGCCGACCTCGCAGCCGGTTGCTGCTAGGTAGTTTACTAGTTGGACTTCGTGGGCTTTGGCGAGGCTTTCGACAGCTTTCAGTTCCAGGATCAACACATCGTTTACGAGGATGTCGGCAAAGTAGTGGCCAACCTGCTCACCACGATAATGAACATCAAGTTTGAATTGCGGCTCGGCTTTCAAGCCCGCATGCCGCAACTCAATCAACAACGCCTTCTCATAAACCGACTCCAAGAACCCCGCCCCAAGCCCGTTGAAAACGGTATACGCACAACCGATAACCTTCTCGGTCAACTCAGCGTACTGCATGCCGTCATCCCGTAAATCCTGCTCATCCTGTTATCCTGTCCATCGTCTCATCCAACATAGCCACCAAGTAATCCGCATCATCCACCGACAAGCACATCGGCGGCTTGATCCGAAGCGTATTCCCATAGAGCCCGCCCTTGCCGATCAGCACGCCGCGGTGCTTCATCTGCTCCATGGCGTCGGCCGCCTCGGTATTGGCCGGTTCTTTTGATTTGCGGTCGCGGACCAGCTCGACGCCGAGCATCAGGCCCATGCCGCGGACGTCGCCGATGATCGGGTGTTTTTCTTTGAGGGCGAGCAACGAATCCTTTAGGTGGCCGCCAACCAACTTGGCATTCTCCTGGATGCCCTCCTCTTCGATCACCTCGAGCGTTGCGAGGCCCTGCGTCATGCTGACCGGGTTGCCGCCGTAGGTGTTGAAGTGGATGCGGTTCTTCATCACCTCGGAGATCTCGGGCGTGGTGGTGAAGGCGCCGAGCGGGGCGCCGTTGCCGATGCCCTTCGCCATGGTTATCGCGTCCGGCACGACGCCCCAGTTTTGGTGCGCCCAGAAGTGCTCGCCCGTGCGGCCGAAGCCGCCCTGCACCTCGTCGGCGATGCAGACGCCGCCGTGCTGGCGGACGATGTCGTAGACGATCTCGAAGTATTCGGGCGGGGGCGTCACCGCGCCGCCGACCCCTTGGATCGGCT
>JBCCZD010000010.1:0-31875 GCA_039188275.1 Planctomycetota bacterium | reverse complement strand
TTTTGATGGTATCAACGCAAGACTGCTGACAGCCACCTAAGCCAATGTCCCTCGACCAAATCCAATCCGCCATCCCCCACCGCCCGCCGTTTCTGCTAATCGACGAGGTTGTCGAGCAGTCCGACGAGCGGATTGTTTGTGGCAAGCGGTTCATCGGCGACGAGTTCTGGTACCAGGGGCACTACCCCGAGTACCCGCTGACGCCGGGGGTGCTGCTGTGCGAGGCGAGCTTGCAGGCGGGCGCCGTGCTGCTGTCGGAGATCACCAAGCGCGAGCAAGAAGAAAATAGTCCCGGTGGCGTGCCGGTCGCGACGCGGCTGAATAACGTGCAGTTCCGGGCGATGGTCCACCCGGGCGACGCGATCCGCATCGAGGTCGACCTGACGGAAAAGCTCGCCAACGCGTATTTCATGAAGGCGAAGGTCACGAACGCGACGACAGGCAAGCTCGCGGCGCGGCTGGACTTCGCGTGCACCGTCGCGGCGCCGCAGACGGAGGAGAAACGATGAACGATAGGCGATGAACGATGACAAGTCGTCCGCTCACCGCTCACCGCTCATCGCTCATCGCTATGCAAGACTTCCTTCAGCTCGCCGGTAAGACCGTGCTCGTCTGCGGCGTCGCCAACCGCAAGAGCGTCGCCTGGCACATCGCCAAGATGCTGACCGAGGCCGACTGCCGCGTCGTCTACTCGGTGCGTAGTGAGGCTCGCCGCGAGCAGGTGGCGAAGCTCGTTGGCTCGGATGAAAACGTTCTGGTGTGCGATGTCGAGCACGAGGAGCAGATCGCCGCGCTCGCCGACAAGGTGGCGGAGAGGTACGGCAAGATCGACGGCCTGGTCCACTCGATCGCCTTCGCCGACTACAGCGACAGCCTGCCCGCCGACGCCGAAGCGGCCGACGGCGTGAAGCCGTTCCACGAGACGAGCAAACGGGCGTTCCTGCGGACTTTCGACATTTCGTGCTATTCGCTGGTGTCGCTGGCGAACGCGTTGAAGGGCTCACTTGCGGACGACGCGTCGGTGGTGACGATCTCGATCTCGACCACCACCATGGCGAGCGAAAACTACGGCTTCATGGCGCCGGTGAAGGCGGCGTTGGACTCGGCGTTGGTGTTCCTGGCGAAGTCTTTCAGTCGGTTCTCGCGGGTGCGGTTTAACGCCGTGGCGCCGGGGCTGCTGAAGACCAGCGCCTCGGCCGGCATCCCAGGCTACGTCGACTCGTACCTCTACGCCGAGGCGGCGACCCTCCGAGGCAAGGCGGTGCGGACCGAAGAGGCCGCCGCGGCCGCCGTTTTCCTGCTCAGCCCCCGTTCTTCGGGCATCAACGGCCAGCGGATTGTTGTCGACGCGGGAATGGCCGCGAACTACTTCGACGAACAGCTGGTAACTCGGTTCCACCGGGATTGACCCTGCCAGCCGGGCCGGTTGGGCGGCCCTGAGTCCTAACCGAAAGTTGGTGGCGGAGTTATGAACGCGGTGATAGAGTAAAGTGAGGCGGTTGGACAGACCGGCCGCTACGGCACTTGTCCAAGCGGGCTAACGTGGTTTCTCACCACCGGCTGGCCCGCGAACGTAAGAAACTGCGATTTTTTGCGACTCACTCACCGACTGTTCTTCACGCCGGCTGAACCGGCGTGATAGCATCCGGCCGGTCGAGTCGCTGACCGCGTAGGAAGACCGCAGCCAAGGTTGTCGCGGCCCCAACTTGTAGCGGCGTAGGCGGGCCGCTTGGCAGGCGCGGGTGGCGACGGCGCGTGTGGTGCAGGCGAACCAGGTAGCAGGCGAACCAGCTGGCGAGCGGCGTGAGCAGCTTGCCCCGAAGGAATGGGACGGGCGACCCCTGCAGGCAGGCCTTGAGTACCCGAGACGGATGGCAGAACTGACCGCCAACAAGCTGCTAGAACTTATCAAGCGCAGCGGGCTCGTCGATGAAGATCGCCTCACAGCGTTCCTCGACAAGCAGCGAGCCAAGTCTGGCGGTACGCTCGCCGAGGACCACGCGGTGCTGGCGGACCTATTCATCAATGCCGGCCTGCTTACCCAGTGGCAGGCGGACAAACTCCTCGCCGGCAAGCACAAGGGCTTTCGGCTCGGCAAGTACAAGCTGCTCGGCCAGATCGGCAAGGGGGGCATGAGCAGCGTCTACCTCGCCGAGCACACGATGATGCGGCGTCGGGTGGCGATCAAGGTCTTGCCGACCGCCCGCGTTGAAGACGCGTCGTACCTTGAGCGTTTCCAGCTCGAAGCCCGGGCCGTCGCCCGCCTTGACGACCCCAATATCGTCCGCGCCTTCGACATCGACAACGAGGGCAAGGTCCACTACATCGTGATGGAGTACGTTGACGGGCAGGACCTCCACCAGCTCGTCGGTGAACGGGGCCCGCTGGCTTACGAAACCGCGGCGGACTACGTCGCCCAGGCGGCGAGCGGCCTGCAGCACGCCCACGAGATGGGCCTCGTGCACCGCGACATCAAGCCGGCCAATTGCCTGCTCGACAAGCACAGCACGGTCAAGCTGCTGGACATGGGCCTCGCCAAGCTCGCCAACGACGAGGACACGTCGCTAACACTTGCCAACGACGAGAACGTGCTCGGCACGGCGGACTACCTAGCGCCAGAGCAGGCCCTTAATAGCCACGAAGCGGACGCCCGCAGCGACATCTACAGCCTCGGCTGCACGCTCTACTTCTTGCTCGTGGGGCGGCCGCCGTTCCCCGAAGGAACGATTTCCGAGCGGCTGCTCAAGCACCAGGTTGAGGAGCCCGAGGGCGTCCTTAAGCACCGTCCCGACGCGCCGCTGTCGCTGGTCGAGATCTGCGCTCGGATGATGGCCAAGAAGGCCGAGGACCGCTTCCAGACCGCAGGCGAGGTTGCCGACAAGCTCACCGACTGGCTCTCGACGCGCGGGCGCAAGATTGGGGGACGGCACGTTCGGCCCAGCGAGGAAGAGGAAGACAGCGGCATCGGCAGCGGCATCCTCAGCCGCTTCTCGGTGCTGCCTCCGGGCGGGTCGTCGCCGGCGCCGGCGAGCAGCGAAACGCTGTCGACCACCGCGACCAACCGCGACACCGACCGCCTCAACGGCCCGGACACGACGCCCGTTGAGGAGGACATCGGCCTCGCCCCGATCGAAGACGACGCGCCCAGCCCGAAGGGGGCCGGCAAGCCGACGAAGAAGCCGGCGCCGTCGTCCGATGTGCTGTCGGGGCTCTCGACGATCGGCAGGTCGGAGAAGAAGTCGGCGCCGAAGCGGTCGATCTTCGAGGAAGAGTTCGCCGAGGAAGCAGAGGACAGCTACGCCGCGGGCAATCAGCAGCCGTCGAGTACGGAGTACGACCCGCTGCACCCGCCCGGATACGTCAGCCCGTTCGACAAGTCGCGGGTTTGGCTGTGGACCCTGCTCGCTATTGGCGGGTTGGTTCTGATGGGGATTCTGCTTCAAGCGCTGCTCGGCTGACCGCGGCGTGCGGGCCGCGCAGCGCGTGGTTGGTTGGCTTGGCGGCAGTCGCCGCCCGCCAATCGAGGCCCAACATCAAGCAGTTCACGCCCGAGCCGATCCCCAGCAGGCCGACGCGATCGCCACGCTCAACCCAGCCGACCTCCGCCGCCAGCGCCAGTGACACCGGCAACGCTGCCGAGCCGGTGTTGCCGAGCCACTCGAGCGTGGCGTAGTCGCCCGCCGGGTCGACCCCCAACCGGTCGAGCATCATCTTGCGGTGCGCCGAGCCGACTTGGTGGCAGACGGTCTTTCGCAAACCCGCCCCGGGGGCGCCGGCGTCACGCGACCAGCCGGTTTCGCCGAGGAACCGCTCGAACGTCGCGGCGCCGGCGGCGACGCCCTTACGCATGAGTTGCTCGCTGTCGGTCTGCATCACCTCGGCGAGGCCCTCGCTCTGGCACAGCCGGTGGGCGGCGGTGGCGGCGTGGGCGGTCGCCGCGGTGACGAAGGCCTCGGCGTTGGCGGCGCCCGACTCGACCAGGTCGCGGTCGCACAGCACCATCGCCGCGCTCGCCGAGCCGATCGTCAACGAGGCGACCCACGGCTTGACCGTCTCGCGGGTGAGCGACGCGTCGGCGTTGAGCCGCTCGATCGTGTTGTCGACCAAGCCACGGCCGAGTTCCGTGCCGACCACTACGCCGGCCCTCACCTGCCGGGCCTCGATCATCGTGGCGATCTGCATGGCGCCGGTCAGGACGCCCAGGCAGGCGTTGGAAAGGTCGAACGCCAGGCACTCGGCGGGGAGGCCGAGTTCGTGGTGGACTCGGCACGCGGTGGCCGGTTCCAAAAAGTCTCGGCAGACCGAACCGTGGATCAGGGCCCCGATGTGCCGGCGGTCGATGCCGGAGGCCTCGATCGCGGCGTCCGCGGCCGGCAGGCTGATGTCGCTTGGCTTGGCGCCCGCCGGGAAGAACCGCCGCTCGCGGATGCCCGACATCAGCTCGAGCCGGCCCTCGGGCAATCGCAGCCGGTCATACAGCGGGGCGAGGCGGGCCTCGATCTCCGCCGACGTGACGGCCTCGTCCGGCAAGACGTGGCCGAGGCCGGCGATAGCGACGCGGGAGTACTTCACAGAGCAAACAGGGCGGGGGGAACTTAGCCACAGGAGGCACGCCGCTCCCCGAACTTAGCTCGGCCCACCGCAGTCGTAAACGGGCGGTCGATGGCATAAATAAATCTGCGGGGAGGGCCGGATAGCCCCTGCCGGTTTATTTCGGGGCCCGAGCGGTCCCCGTTGAAGTGCGGAACCGCAAAGGAGCGGCCGCCAGCAAACGACTTACGCCGACCGGCCCGTGGCCGCCGCCGCCGCGTGCAGTCGCCCGATTCTCAACCTAGCACGCAGATCGCCAAATCCTAGCACCGTTCTTGAACGCGCCGTTTTGTGCCACTGACAAGTTTATTTGGCCGCCCGAACGCGGGTAGGATGCCGGTGACCCAGCGCACGCCACGCCGCTAGGCTTGGCCGCCGGTCGGATGCGTTTAACTCGTTCGACAACGACCCCTTCTCACCTATCCGCTTGGAGCCTAGGCGAATGACTTACTCGCAACACGGCTACGTGTTCCGCTCCGTCGCCTTGCGGGGCTTACTCGGTTGGCTGGTGTTCCTGTCGCCGATGGCGGCGGCGCGTGCCCAATCGCCCGGCGCGTCGGGTCCCGCAGCTTCGTCGCCCGTGGCCGACTACCTCACGCCAGAGTCGGCCGCGGTCGTGACGCTTCAGCCGGAGAAGGTGCTCACCAACCCGGCGCTGGCGCTGCTGCCGATTGAGGTCGCCGAAGCGGCGAGCGAGAAGTATCTCGGGATGAAGGCGACGGACATCCAGCGCCTTAGCCTTATCGCCGAGCCGCCGCTCGGCCCGCAGCTGTACTACGCGGTCGTCGCCCGAGCGGGGCAGCCGTGGGTTCTGAATGCGGTGGCGCCCGAGCTGATCGGGCACACCCGGCGCGGGCAGATCGGCGACCGGCCCGCGTTGGTGAGCGGCCAGCCCCTGCTGCCGTCGTTCACGCTGATCGACCGCAACACGATGGTCGCCGGCAATCGGGGGATGATCGAGAAGCTGATTACCCGTGATCGCCCGCCGGCGGAAGGGATTGTCGCCCAGCTGTCGGCGGCGGGCGCGGGGGCCGACCTGTACGTCGCCATCGACCTCGTCAAGCTGCGGCCGCTCATCCAGTTCGGCCTGATGAGCGCCCGCAGTGAAGTGCCGCCCGAGTTCCTGCCGCTGCTGGAAATCCCGACGCTGCTGGAGTCAATCGAGTTGACCGTGACGCTCGACAGGGCGGCCCCGTCGAAACTGGTCGCCCACGCCGGCGGGGCGACTAACGCCGACCGCGTTGAGGAGGTCATCGCCCGGGCGGTGGCGAACGGTCGGGCGAAGATGAAGGAGGGCATGGCCGCGCAGCTCGCCGCGTACCGCGCGAGCGACGACCCCGTCGAGCGGGCGATGGCGGCCTACGTCGACCGCGTCGCTGCCGACGATACGGAGCTAATCAAGCCGACGCGCGTGGGCAACAGCTTCGTCGTCTTCGACACCGAGAGCGGGGCCGGCCAGCAGATGGCGCCCGTGGCGATCATCGGCTTCCTGGTCGCCCTGCTCTTGCCGGCGGTTCAGTCCGCCCGCGAGGCGGCCCGCCGGGCGCAATCGCAAAACAACCTAAAACAACTGATGCTGACAACGCTCATCCACCAGAGCGTGACAAAATCGTTGCCCGCCCACGCGATCTACGGCGACGATGGCAAGCCCCTGCTGAGCTGGCGGGTGGCGATGCTGCCCTACATCGAGGAGGCCGCGTTGTACGACAAGTTTCACCTCGATGAGCCTTGGAACAGCGAGCACAACCAGAAGCTGATCCCGCTGATGCCGCAGGTCTTTCTCGATCCAAGTTCAGCAACGCTGACGACCGAAGAGGGCCGGACGCACTACCTGGGCGTGGTTGGCGAAGGCTTCTACTTCCGTGGCAACGCGAAGGGCCGGCGGTTCCGCGAGTTGGCCGACGGGACCTCCAACACGATCGCCTTGGTGCAGGTCAGCGATGAGCGGGCCGAGGTCTGGACCAAGCCCGCCGACTGGTCGCCAACGGAGGGGAAAACAGCCGCCGGGCTCGGCGGGCTTCACCCCGGCGTTTTCCTGGCGGGCTTTGCGGACGGCAGCGTGCAGGCGGTGGGTCTAAACATCGACATTAAAACGCTTTACAGCCTGCTAACCACGCGTGGCGGCGAGATTGTTCGCCGGCCACGATAGGTGCTGGAGTCGGGTGTGAAGTTCTACGGAGTCGGTCAAAGCCCGCAAAAGCTGGCATTGACGCCACACGACATCTTGTGCCCGCGCCCGTGCTAGCAATCAAAATGCTGTGGAGAAGTTGTCGAGAACGTTTCGAACGAATAGCTTGCTTGGCGACTTGCACCTCCTCGCCAGACCGCGTGACAACGGTCGCCGAACCGGGAGCTCTAAGGCCGAAACGATAAGGATGTCGGATACAACACCGGAGTGTGGGAGCGGATTCGCCCGATCCCATTCTCGTTGGTGAGATTCGCAGCAAGACAAGCAGCTCATGGCGTGTCAGGGAAGACACGTAGCACGGCCTCCCGTGCGATGGCACGCCTGCCCCCGCGGTACAGCTTCGGCTGATGCGCGGGCTCTCCGTCTTGGTGGGGCGCCAAGTGGCGTGGATCGCGCCGGCATTCATTCTTTTCGGCTTGCCAGTTGGAGTTCTCGGTTTCCCCATTACGCGGCGTCGGGATGGCGCCGCTCCACCACTCCGGGAGAGCCGAGTCATGCCGAAGCCCGTCATCGCGATCAACGCCGACCTCCGCAGCGCCCAGGGCGACAAGCCCGCCGTCTCGTACGTTGCCAGTGGCTACTACGACGCGATCCTGCAAGCGGGGGGCCTGCCCCTGGTAATGCCGCCGCTAACCGAAGAGGCGGACGTCCACCAGGTGCTCGACCAGGTTGACGGCGTGCTGATGATCGGCGGCGCCGACCTCGACCCCCGCCGCGACGGCTGGATGCTCCACCCGACGGTCCGCCCGTTGGACGCCCGCCGTGAGTCGTTCGACCGGACCCTCGCCCGACTAGTGGCCGACCGCCGCGTGCCGGTCTTCGGCGTCGGCGTGGGCATGCAACTGCTCAACCTAACGATGGGCGGCAACCTCTACCTGCACATCCCCGAGGACGTGCCGAGTGCATTGCCGCACAAGGACCTAATCGACCCGGCCCACCGCCACACGCTGGAGCTAACCCCCGGAACGATCATGGACCGCGTCTACGGCGACGGCGAGCTGCGCGTCAACAGTATGCACCACATGGCGATCGACGAGCTGGCCCCGTGCTTCGACGTCACCGCCCGCTGCCCGGACGGCATCATCGAGGCGATCGAGAGCAACACGCCAGACTGGTTCGCCATGGGCACCCAGTTCCACCCCGAGGCGGATACCGCGTCGGCGCTCGACATGCGGATCTTCGAGGAGTTCTTGATGGGCGTTAAGGAAGGCGTCCCCGAGGTGCGGCTGGTCGCCTAGGCTCGCCCGGGCAGCACTCGGTCGATCCTCCGGCCGGGTTGATCCGCCGACCGGCAAGGACGCCCGCCACAGAACACGGAAGCCAACAGCCGGGTGGGGCAGGACGCCGCACCCGGCTGCTTGTTGACGCGTGGAAAGAGCAAGAAAGATCGCGGGGCGGTCGTCCATGCCCCAGTGACGAAACGCCCCGCGACCTCGAAGTGTCTCCCCGCCGGCCGGCACCGCAGCACCCGGAGCCGCAACGGCGGCGTTCCCTTGGCGTCGGTCGTAAACCGCAGCAGCAATTCGCCTTCGCGGATCGCGACATCGCACAGCAGCGAGGCGCCGCCCCGCGACAAGTTGCGGGTGAGCATGGCGATCGGCTCACCGGGCTGACCGGTTTCGGGGTCGATCGCGTGCGCGGTGACGCGCGTCGTGATGTTGTAGCGGTGGTCGGCGCGGCGGTTGTCGGCCGAGTAGACGCTGCCGATCACGCGGCGCAGTGCGTGCTCGACCTGTTCACCGATCCCGCAATCGGACGGAGTGGTTGCAATCGCTTGCTCGCTCATCGTTGTGCTCCCTTGATGCTCGGATGAATCCGGCGGGTCACCGCTTCGGCTGCCCGAGAGAACCCTACGCCCCGGCAGCCGCACTGGCGGGTCATGGTGTGGCAAGCCACCACTTGCCGGCGTGTGGATCTCCACGGGGGCGTTGCCGACCGGTGGCTAGCCGTCGATCCGGCGGCTAGTCGGAGATGACGACGCCAAGCGTGTCGAGCAGGGCGCGCACCCAGGCGGGGTTCGCGGGCCAGGCGGGGGCGGTGATGAGCGTCGCGGCGTGGCTGGCGTCGACGCAAACGCTGTCGAGCGCCGGCGAAGGCTCGTCCCAGAGCCCGCCCGCGAGTTCGACGTCGGGCCGGCACGCGGGGTAGGCCTGGCAGCGGCGGCCCCGCAGGCGGTCGGCCGCCGCGAGGATCATCGCCGCGTGGCACGTCGCGGCGATCGGCTTGCCCGCCGCGAAAAACGCCTTGACGAGCGTCAGCACGCGCCCGTCGACGCGTAGGTACTCCGGAGATCGGCCGCCCGGCAGCAGCAGCGCGTCGAAATCGGATTCCCGGGCGTCGGCGAACGAGCCGTTGAGTTGGAAGCGGTGCCCCGGCTTCTCGGTGTAGGTCTGGTAGCCCTCGAAGTCGTGGATGGCGGTAGCGACGAACTCGCTGGCATCCTTGTCGGGGCAGACGGCTACCGGCTCGCACCCGACCATCCGCAGCATCTGAAAGGGGGCCATCACCTCGTAGTCTTCGACGAAGTCGCCAACGATCAGGAGCACACGCTTGGGCATTGTTTCCTCCGTTGGACCGCTTGGAATCCTGGCTGATCGGCGTCCGGGCCTTCGCCTTCTCAGTCGTCGATCTCGAGGTACTCCGGCAGCCGCTGGACACGGCCCTCGCGATCGATGCAGGCGATCGTGCTCTCCGCCTCGGCGACCATCAGCCCGTCGACGAACAGCTTATAGACGTGGTCGACCCTGGCGCCGCGGGCGCGCTCGGTCCGCATCCAGATCCGGAGCGTGTCGCCGAACCGGCTGGGGCGGTGAAACTTGGCCGAGATCTTGCTAACGACCAGCAAGTAGCCGTCGCGTTCCAGGTCGGCGTAGTCGTGCCCAGCGGCGAGGAGTTGCTCGATGCGCGCCAGTTCCAGGTACTTGAAGTAATTGGCGTGGTGCACGACGCCCTGCCCATCGGTCTCGTAGTACCGGACGCGGATCTCAAACTCGTACTCGCGGGGCATGGGCGGCAGCCGGCTTGTGGCGGTTGGTCGATGCATCGTTGCAACTCAGATGCAGAGTACCGGGCCCCTCGGCGGTCGCCAATGGGTCGCGCCCGCCGGCGTATTGCAACAAAACCTTGCCGGCCATACACTTGCGACCGATCTAAGCCCACGCCGGCGTTCGCAAGCAGCCAAGAGCCAACAGCCAAACACATGAGCACCGGAGAAGGAGTCGGCACGGACTTAATCACCGCCCGAGGCCGAGACTACCCGTCAATCCGCCAGTTTACGGTCTTCCTCGAAAACCGCGTCGGCCAATTGATGGAGGTCGTCCGGCGGTTTGAGGGGAGTAACGTGCGGATCGTCGCCTTGACGATCTCTGACTCGACCGAGTGCGCCCTCGTCCGTTTCCTGCTCAGCGACCCCGAAGCGGGGCGGGAAATCCTGGAGCGAGCCGGGCTGGCGATTGTCGAGTCGGACTTGATCGGCGTCGAGCTCCCCGAATCGCCGCAGCCGATGCTTCAGGTTTGCACAGCGCTGTTGTCGGCGGAAATCAACATCACGCAGGTCTACCCGCTGCTCGTCCGGCCCGGTAGCAACCCGGCGGTCGCCCTGATGGTGGACAACATCGAGCATGCGCTTGAAACTTTAGCCTCCAAGGGATTCCACACGATCAACGAAGACGAGCTCCGCGGCTGGGAGCCCGAGTGACGAATCGATAGCACCAGGGTAAGCAGCCCCAGCGTACGCCATCAACGAGGACGCCAAGGACGCGTCGCGCGTCCGCCCCTTGCCCCGTTGGCCGATCGCCCCGTTGGCCGATCGCCGGCCGCCGATAGCCTTCCCGCCATGCCTATCAACGTTGTTTGCCCCGGCTGCCACAAACGCTTCTCGGTGGGCGAACAGCACGCCGGCAAGCGTGGCCCTTGCCCCGAGTGCAAGACGCTCATCGACATCCCGAAGCCGGAAGACCAAGTCGTCATCCACGCGCCGGATGACGCGCTGGGGCCGAAGGACGCCAAGGGCCGCCCGGTTCTCAAAACGCAAAAAGCCAAAGACGCAAAGTTCAGCCCGCTGCTCGCCAGCGGCGTCGGCCTGGCCGTGCTGCTGGCCTTCGCCGCAGCGTTCATGCTGCGGGGCAGCGATGCCTCGGCGAGCACCGTGGTGCTCGGCGGCGCGGCGGTTCTCTTCGGGCCGCTGCTTGCCGCGGCAGGCTACACGGTCCTGCGGGACAACGAACTCGAGCCCTACCGCGGGACCACCTTAGTGGTTCGCTCCCTGGCCTGCGGCCTGGGCTTCGCCGCCGCTTGGGGCGTCTACACGCTGCTGGCGTACCAACTCGGCGGGGGTTGGCCGATCGGTTCGCTTGAGATTTACCAGATGGCAATCGCCGCCGCAGCAGCGGTAGGAGTCGGCGCGTTCGCCTCGTACGTGTCGCTCGATATGGATCCGGCGGTCGGCGGCGTCCACGTCGCGTTGTACCTGGCGGTGACGATCCTGCTCCGGCTGTCAGCCGACCTGCCGGCGATCCCGGGGTTGGGTTCCTAGTTCCAAGTTCGTTGTTCCTAGTTCGTAGTTCCTGGTTCGGGGTTCCTGCTTCAGGCTTCTTAGCTCGGGCGTTGTGCTAGCCCAACGCTTCGCCCAGCCGTAGTCTCTCGACCGCCGCAGCTCAATCGAGAAAGGCCCGCAGCCTGTCGTCGCTCCTTTCGATCCCCGAAATCGCTGGCCTGTCCGGCTCGGCCGGGCTGCTCCGCATCCCGCCCGGCATGGACGTGCCGATGACGCCACGCGTGCGTCAGCTGGTCGACACACGAGAGTTCCAACGCCTTTCGCGGATCAGCCAACTCGGGCTGGTCGGCCTGGTGTACCCGGCGGCGAATCACACGCGGTTTGAGCATTCGCTGGGCGTCTACCGCGCGGCGATCGACTACCTCAGCCGGCTCGCGCTCGACGAACGCTTCGCCGAGCTGGTCGAGCCGGCCGACGCCGAGCGGCTGCTGGTCGCCGCGCTGCTGCACGACCTGGGGCACTGGCCCTTCTGCCACCCGATCGAGGACCTCACGCTTCCCCAGGTCCCCGAGCACGAGCTCTTCGCCAACGCGTTCCTGCTCGAAGGCGAGGTGGCCGACGTGCTGCGGGACGACTGGGGGGTGAACCCGCGCGGCGTTGTCGAACTCCTCTCCGGCAAGCCGAAGGACCGCAAGTCGCGCGTGTTGCAGTCGCTGCTGTCGGGCCCGATCGACGTCGACAAGTGCGACTACTTGATGCGTGATAGCCTGCACGCCGGCGTCCCCTACGGGCAGAACTTCGACCGGACGCGGCTGGTCGGCAGCCTCTGCTTGAACGAGGCGGGCGACGGGCTCGCGATTACCGACAAGGGGAAGACGGCCGCCGAGATGATGGTCTTCGCCCGCTACGTGATGTTCAGCGAGGTCTACTGGCACCACGCCGTGCGGTCGGCGACCGCCATGCTGCAACGGGCGTTCTACCTGCTGCGTGACGGGCTTGAACTCGACAGCCTTTTCCGGCTGACCGAGGCCCCGATGATCGAGGCGATGCGCGGCGCCGCTGGCGACGGCCCGGCCGCCGAGTTGCTGGACGGGCTCTTCGGGCCGACCCGACGGCTTTACAAGCGGCTGGCGCAGTACAGCTACTTCGAGGCGCCCGAGCTCTACAGCCGGCTGGCCCGCCGGCCGTATGCCTGGCTGGCCCGCTGCAGCGAGCAGTTTGCCGTCGTGGCGAGCACCACGCTGTCGCGGGTCGTGGCGCCTCACGAGGTGCTGTTCGACGCGCCGCCGGTGGGGCTTGAGGTCGAGTTCAACGTCGAGGTGCACTCGCCGAAAGAGCGGGCCTACCGCCAACTCGGTGACGTCTCGCCCGTCGTGCGGACGCTTGCCCGCGAGCAGTTTGACGACTACGTCAAGCGAGTGCGGCTGTTTGTCCACCCACGCCTGGCGGAAGACGCCCGGACGCTTCGTTCGCTGCCCGAACTCGTCGCCGAGGCAATCGACCGAACGGACTCGTAGCCCGGCGCCTTCAGCCGCCTCGCAGAACCGGATCGCGTATCCCGAGCCCGCGGCTAGACCTTCTCCAGCCCGCCGGCGGTGGTCTTCGTGGCCGGCAGCCGCAGGACCTCAATCTGCCGCTTGGCGCCCGTCCGCTCGCACTCTCGCCTGAACGCCTCGAGTTCGCGGTCGCAGGCCTCGCGATCCAGAAAGCCGAGTTCGACAAAGATATCGCACAGCTTCTGTCGACGATCGCTTTGCAGCAGCAACAACTCCGCGACGTCGCGCCGCTTGAGCATGTCCATATCGACGGCCGTCTCGCCGAAGCGCTCCGCGCTAAAGTCGCTCTGCACCCGCAGCACGCGAAAGACGTCCCGCACGGACATCAGGCCCGCTTCGATGGCGAGCTGGCCCAGCTGCGGCTGAGCGGTCTGCTGCGTGTCGAGCGCCTCGACCAGTTGGTCGGTCGTCAGGAGCCCGCGCTTGAGTAGGTAGATGCCGAATTGCATGGTTGTCCCAACAGCGCCACTGCCGGCGAGGATGCGTTCATGGATTCCTTAGTTGGCGGATGCACATTCCGTGCTATGGGGCTAGCAACCGTAGGTCGCGGCGGCGCGCGGACGGCGACGCAACGGCCTAGGCAAACCGTTTTTCGGGCAACGTCAAACGGCTGCGGCGGCCAAGGTTATCGTTGCGCGGCTTGTAGCGACTAGCGTTGTTGGGGACTGGCGCCACGCGTCGCGTTGCGCCGGTTGCCACGGGCCGGCATAGCTTACGCTCGCTGGTTCGCAACCGGCGCGTTGGAAAAACTGTAGCGACCAAGTTCGGTGGGGCGATACGGGTGGCTAGCGAGAGTACGGCGACTTTGCGGCCGCGCAGCCCCGCCGCCCGCACGAGCCGGCCCGCGACCGGCCGTCGCTCCCCCGAGCCCCCGCCCCCGAGCCCGCCGCGAAACGTTGATGCCTCAAGCCGATCCATCACGCAGCGAACCGTGGCCCCGCTACCTGTTGTTCGCCGATACGCTGGCTTCCGAGACGCGGGCGGCCGAGACGCCGGCGGTTGGAGCAGCGGCCGGCACGCAGCGGTTGGCTGGGTGGCGTTTTATGCTGCACGCGGTTGATTCGGATCACAACATCTTCGCCGGCGATCAAGAGCCCGACATGACCAGCGAGCGGCTGGCCCTGATGGCCGCGATCCGCGGGCTCGAAGCGCTCGACCAGCCGTCGCGTGTGAAACTAGTGAGCACCAGCGCGTACGTGCGCCGCGGCCTGTCGCGGGGCTTGCCCGAGTGGCGCTGCAACAACTGGAAGTGGGAACGCTTCGGCCGCCTTGAGCCGATCCGCGACGAGGGCCTCTGGCGTCGGGTCGACGCGGCGCTTGCGCACCACCGGGTCAGCCTGCGTGGCTGGCCCCCTCGCGGCGCCGATGCGCGGACGGTTTCCAACCGCCTCGCCCCGCAGCGGAAGCGAAGAACTAGCGAACTCCGCCTATCGGCTACCGAGCAGGTGGTCGATCGGGTTATCAGCGAGCCCGCGTTGTTAGTGGTGCGCGGCAAGCGCCGGCGCGCCCTGGCAGCCAATCAGCTCGCGGCGGCGGACGACCGCCTAGCCGTCGCCGGTTGAGCCCCCGCCGCCGACGCCGGCACATATCCGACTAAAGACAAGCGATCAAAGGAGTTGCAGCCGTGCAGACGCAAGTCGACCTGAACGCCATCGCCCCGCTGGTGCACGGCTACCATCAGAACCCGTTTGACGTCCTCGGGCCCCACGCCGTGCAGGACGCCGGCCGGCCGGCCACGGCGGTGCGTGCCTTCTTGCCGAATGCCGAGCGGGCGTGGGTGGTCGACCCGGCGCACGGGCGGTCGCGTCCGATGCGTCGCATCCACCCGGCGGGGCTGTACGAGGTCGTTTGTCCTACCGAAGATGGATCGCACCTCCGCGTCGACGGATCGAATTACGTCTTGCGAGTCACCGACAAGAACGGCGCCCAGAGCACCATGCACGATCCCTACGCGTTCGACCCCCTCCTCACTGATTACGACCTGCACCTGCTCGGCGAAGGCCACCACTGGCGTAGCTACGACCGCCTGGGCGCCCAGCTCCGCACCGCCGACGGCGTGGCCGGCGTCAACTTCGCCGTGTGGGCGCCCGACGCCGAGGGCATCAGCGTCGTGGGCGACTTCAACGGTTGGAACGTCAAGCTCCACCCGATGCGCAAGCACATCCCGGGTGGCGTGTGGGAACTCTTCATCCCCGGCCTGACCGAGGGCACGCTGTACAAGTTCGCCGTCAAGCAGAAAGGCGGGCGAGTCGTCGAGAAGTGCGACCCGTACGGCTTCGCCGCGGAGGTGCCGCCCAAGACGGCGAACATCGTAACCAACCTCTCGTTGCACCAGTGGTCGGACGGCGACTGGATGGCCTCGCGAGAGGAGCGGCAGGGGCTCGACGCGCCGATCTCGATCTACGAGATGCACATGGGCAGCTGGCAGCGTGACCCGGAACAGCCTGAGCGCTGGCTCTCGTACGGCGAGGTCGCCGACCGGCTGATCGACTACTGCGGCAAGATGGGCTTCACGCACATCGAGCTGATGCCGGTCAGCGAGCACCCCTTCACCGGCAGTTGGGGCTACCAGACCGTCGGCTACTTCGCCGCGACCAGCCGGTACGGCAAGCCCGAAGACCTGATGATGTTCGTCGACCGCCTGCACCAGGCCGGCATCGGGGTGATCATCGATTGGGTCCCCGCCCACTTCCCGAAAGACGACCACGGCCTCCGGCAGTTCGACGGCACCGCGCTGTACGAGCACGCCGACCCCCGGCAGGGCGAGCACCCCGACTGGGGCACCCTGATCTTCAACTACGGGCGGACGGAGGTCGCCAACTTCCTGCTCTCCAACGCCCTGTTCTGGATGGACAAGTACCACATCGACGGGCTGCGCGTCGACGCGGTCGCCTCGATGCTGTACCTCGACTACAGCCGTGAGGGCGAGGACTGGATCCCCAACAAGCACGGCGGCCGCGAGAACCTCGAGGCGATCGACTTCCTCAAGAAGTTCAACGAGGAGACCCACCTGCAGTACCCGGGCGTTCTGACCATCGCCGAAGAGTCGACCGCCTGGACCGGCGTGTCGCGGCCAACTTATGTCGGCGGGCTGGGCTTCAGCCTCAAGTGGAACATGGGCTGGATGAACGACACGCTGAGCTACATCCAGCACGAGCCGATCCACCGCAAGTACCACCACGACGAGCTGACCTTCAGCCTGATCTACGCCTTCACGGAGAACTTCTGCCTCCCCTTCAGCCACGACGAGGTGGTGCACGGCAAGGGCAGCATGCTGGACCAGATGCCCGGCGACCTGTGGCAGAAGTTCGCCAACCTGCGGCTGCTGTACGGCTACATGTGGGCCCACCCCGGCAAGAAGCTGCTGTTCATGGGGAGCGAGTTTGGGCAGTGGAACGAGTGGAACCACGACGATTCCTTGCAGTGGCACCTGCTGCAGTGGGAGAGCCACCAAGGGCTGCAGAACTACGTCGCGCACCTCAACCAGCTCTACCGATCCGAGCCGGCGCTGCACGAGGTCGACTTCGATCACTCCGGCTTCGAGTGGGTTGATTGCCACAACCACGAGGACAGCATCATCAGCTTCCTCCGCCGCGGCAAAGCCCCCGAAGACTTCTTGGTGGTCGGCCTGAACTTCACGCCGGTCCCGCGGCACGGCTACAAGCTGGGCGTGCCCGAGGCGTGCTGGTACGAAGAGGTGAGCAACAGCGACAGCACCTACTTCGGCGGCTCGGACGTCGGCAACGCCGGCGGCCTGCAGGCGATGCCCGCCGAGAGCCACGGCCGACCCGCGTCGATCGAGGTCACCCTGCCGCCGCTGGGCGCCGTGGTGCTCAAGCCGCGGCGTTGACGGCCGCTCCGGCGCCACGCGATTGCTCCACAAGCCACGCGGCCGTAAGCTGTTTGCATGGGAACCGCCGCTCGACGATTCAATCAGCTCTCCGTGGCCGAGTACCTTGAAGGGGAACTCGTGGCCGAGGTGCGGCACGAGTACGTGGGCGGCCAGGCCCACGCCATGGCGGGCACGACGATCAACCACGGCCGGGTCGCCGGGAACGTCTTCGCGGCACTGCACGCCAGCCTCGCGGGTAAGCCGTGCCAGCCGTACAACTCGGACATCAAGGTCCGGGTTGTCGTCTCGCCCGGCGACACACGGTTCTACTACCCCGACGTGTCGGTCGTTTGCGAATCGAACCCGCCAGACGACGTTTATCAGGATCGGCCCGTGATGGTCGTCGAGGTGCTATCGCCCAGCACCAGGCGCCTGGACGATGGCGAGAAGCGGGATGCTTACCTCACGATCCCTGCGCTGGGGGCTTATCTGCTCGCCGAGCAGGACGCCCCGGCGGTCAAGCTCTACCGCCGGGTCGGCGACGCGTTCAAGGCCGAGACCTACGAGGGGGGCGACGCGGTGATCGAGCTGCCGGAGATCGGCACGCGCCTCGCCATGGCGGACGTCTACCGCGGGGTATCGCCGCCCGTTGAGGGCGTGTAACACGGACGACCCGCACAGCTTCTCCCACCGCAACATGCGGAAAAACACGGTCGATTGTCGCCGCTAGCACAAGCGGCACTCGATACCCGATTGCAGGACGTACCCTCTGCGACGGACGTGTTGGTTTCGATGCTTGTGCCGAAGAACTGGACGCCCTTGATCGCCGCGGCGCTGATGGCGCTGATTTCGGTGGTGGCCGGCTGCCGCTGCCCGTCGTGCAAGTGCGTGCCGCCGACGCCGGTGGCGCCCTGCTCGTTTGAACGCGTGGCGCCCGACACGTCGGCGCCGGACCTGGCGGCCCTGTTGCCTGCCGACACGCCTAGCCCTGCTGATTATCCCTGCCTGCTGCCCGCGCCGACCGAGAGCTACGAGGCCCTCGACGCGTCCGCGTGCCAGTGCAACGCGGCGACCAACGCCGACGTGGCGAACGCCGTGCAGATCGAGCGGCACTGGGCCAATGTGCTGATCAGCTGTGAAGAGGGCGTCGTCGAGGAGTCGCTCTGCCTGACGCGGTCGCTGCTGTCGCTGCAAGCGGCCGACCTGCGGAACGGCGCCGCGGCCGCCGCGCTCACGGCGTTCTACCTGCTGGCCGGCGTCGAGGCTCAGCAAGACGTGCTCGACCGCGGCGTCAGCGAAGCCTTGGCGACGCTCCGCCGCATCGACGACCTCACCGGCCAGGGCCTGCCCGTGCCCGACCAGCTCGACCGCGGCGTGATCGCCGCGCAGGTTGCCACGCTGAAGGACAAGCGTTTGCAGCTCTGCTTCGCCCGCATCCAGCTCAACGGTCAACTCAAGCGTCTGCTGGGATGCCCCCTCGACGAGCGGACGTTCTTTTGGCCCCGCGCCGCGTGGGCGCCCGACCTAACGCCGGTCGATGTTGAGGGCGCCGTGGCCGAGGGGCTCGCCCAGCGGTCGGACGTGCGGAGCCTGGGCATCGTCCGCTGCAAGCTTAGCAAGGCGACCGTGCCCGTCGCCCGCAAGGTGCTGGCCGTCGCCGACGCGACGCTGGGCGCGGTGGTCCCCGCTTCGGGCCTGCTGCACCAGTTCCGCTGCGGCGACTGCGAAGACCACGAGATCGCCGTCCGCTGCCGGCAGCTGCGGCTGATCGAGAACTACAACACCGAGCTCGCCATCGCCAAGATCAAGAGCGCGGCGTTCAAGGTCGGCGTGCAGCAGGACCGTGTCCGCCTCGCCAAGCAGGCGGTGGATGAGCGGCGTTGGGAGCTCGAGTCGCTCGTCAAACGCCGCGAGGCGGAAGACATCTCCATCTTCGAAGTCAGCGCCGCCCGCGGCCGGCTGTACGACGCCGAGACATCGCTCATCGAAAAAGTCGTTGAGCTGAAGGTAGCCCGCGTCGCGTTGCACGAGGTCCAGGGCCGCCTGGCGGTGGAGTGCGGCTACGCGGTCACGATCTGCGGCGAGCACTGCTGCACCGGCAACTGCACAACGGGCCCGTGGGCAGGGTGCTGCGGGGCGGCGTGCAGCGAATCGACCTGCTGCGACGCGGTGACGCCGTAACCCGCGTGGCGCCCGCTTGTCGCTCTGCGGACGGCTCCAGGCGGGGCGGCCTTACTGGCGGTTCGCCATTGTCTGCAAGACCTCCTCGTCGAGGGACGGGCTCGCCTTGCGGACCGACTCAAAGACCTCTTTGTCAATCGTGAAGAAGCGGCACGGCTCGGTGGCGATGACGCTCGCGTTGCGTTTCTGCTTCTCGATGAGCGCGACCTCGCCGAAGTACCGCCCGGGGCCGAGGTGAGCGACCGTCTCCTTTTGGCCCGCCCGGTCGACGACGACGTCAACCTCGCCGGAGTCGATC
This sequence comes from Planctomycetota bacterium, assembly GCA_039188275.1. GTDB lineage: Bacteria > Planctomycetota > Planctomycetia > Pirellulales > Lacipirellulaceae > JBCCQL01. Next base: position 12,735 of record JBCCZD010000010.1, on the reverse strand, counting down.
AGGTAGAAGAGGTCGCCCTCGTCCCCTTGGCGGATGATCGTCTCGCCGGCGTCGGCGGTCGCGATGCCCATGTTCTCGGAGATCTTGAGCAGCGTCGCCGGGGTAAGGTCTTTGAACAGCTCGCGGTCCTTCAGCTCGAGCGCGGCGTTCTGCAGGCCCTTGACCTTGTTCTCCGCCTCGCGGACGGCCGAGTCGGTCTTGATGTGCCCGTCGACCATGTTCACGATCCGGTCCGCGACGTCGAGGATCCGGTTGTCGTGGGTCACCATGATCACGGCCGGCGGGTCGTCGTCGCCGGGGCCGCCTACCTCGCCGGGCCGCGGCCCGCGCGGCGTCGAGGTGAGTTCCTGGAAGAGCGTCACGGCCTCGCGGCCCGAGTCGGCGTCGAGCGCGGCGGTCGGTTCGTCGGCGAGGATCAGCCGGGGGCTGTGCACCAGGCCGCGGGCGATCGCCACGCGCTGCTTCTGCCCGCCCGACATGGCGCCCGGCTTCTTGTGCATGTGATCGCCCAGCTTGAGCCGCGTGAGCAAGTAGCGGATCCGGTCGTCGGCGTGTTTGCGTTCCATGCCGGCGAGCTCGGCCGCCATCATCACATTCTCGTACGCGGTGAGGGACTCGAAGAGGTTGTGCGCCTGGAAGATAAAGCCGAGCTCAAGCCGCAGCTTAGTGATCAGCCGATCGAAGCGGCTCTCGGTGTTGATCGAGGGCAGGCCGAACGGCGCAGCGATCAGGTTCCAGGGCCGGCCGACAAGCACACGGGCCGTGTCGGCGACGCCGGCCGAGCGGTGCTCGCTGGGGTTCAGTTCCTCTCCCAGCACGCGGAGGCTGCCCTGCATGACGGTGCGGAGGGTGCCGATGAGCGTCAGCAGCGTCGTTTTGCCGGAGCCGGACGGGCCGGTCATGATGACGATCTCGCCCGCGCGGACCTCGAGCCGGTTGTCATGCAGCGCCTGCTTGCGGGCCTCGCCGGAGCCGAAGAAGTGGTTGACGCCCGCGACCTGCACGCGCGGCCGACCGACGACGCGCGGGGCGCCAGTCGGGGCGGGCGGAACGGGTTTTGTCGCGGTCACGGCCATCGGTGGAAGATTCTTGTCGCTGGTATTCAGAACAGGCTCGCCGGATCGGCGGTCAGTAGCTTTCGCACGGCGAGCAACCCCGAGACGACGCACATCGTGACGGTCGAGGCGAGCACCAGCCCCAGGCAGCCGGGCGTCATGTCCATCGGCAGGCCCGTCTTCACGCCGAGCACGTAGTACAGCGCCCAGCTCACGAGGGCGCCGGGGATAAATCCCATGATGGCTAGCCAGAGCCCCTCGGTCACGATCATTCGCGTGAAGTAGTCGGCGCCGTAGCCCATGGCCTTGAGCGTGGCGAACTCGGGCATGTGGTCCGAGATGTCCGAGAAGATCACCTGGTAGCAGATCACCACGCCCACGACAAAGCCGATCACTTTGCCCGCCCAGAACACGACGCCAATCGGCGTGTTCCGCTGCCAGAATCGTGTCTCCGCCCGGCGGAGCTGCCGGCGGGTGGAGACCGTCACCTGGTCGCCGAGTCGGCGGGCGACCCGGTCACGGACGTCGGCCGCTTTGGCGCCGTCCGCGACGCGCACGATGCCGATGTCGACCACGCTCAACGGGTCGCCAAACTGCTTGCGTTGCGGGAAGTAGCGGGCGAAGTTGGGGGCGCTCATCACCAGGTTGCCGTCGTGCACAAAGTCGGCGCCCAGGTTAAACCCGCCCACGAGCTTGACCCGCTTGCCCGACAGCTCCGCCGGCGCCGCGGCGAGCCGTTCTGGGTCTTTCATCGGGAAGGCGAAGTTGGGCGCCTTGCTGCGCCGATCGATGAGGGCGGTCATCGGCTCCCGCAGGCGTTGCGCCTGGTCGGCGATCGCCCGCGAGCGGAAGACGTTGTCGCCGGGGTGGAACGCGATCGTCCGGATCGGGTACCCCTTGGACGACGCGCCCGGCAACAGGTTCTTGAGCGTCGAGAGCGTCAGCTCGGTGTACAGCGGCGCCACGTACGCCACGCCCTCGCAGCCGCGGGCCAGCTCCAGCAGGGCCAAGGGGAAACGCTTCTCAGCGGCCAGCGCAAACCGCGCCCGGCTGGTGATGAAGACGTCGCCCTCCAACTGCCGGATCACGCGCACCTGGCTTGAGAACAAAGCGTTCTCGAAGCCGACCTGGATGAACATCAGCAAGACGGCGAACCCAATCCCCACGCACGCCACGGCCAGGCGGAGCGGGTCGTGCGTCAGGTTTTTCCAAGCGAGGCGGGTGCGGGGCACGTTGAGCGGAGGGACTAGGGTTGAGGGATTAGGGTTGAGCGACTAACGACGCGCGATCAGAGACAAGTGCGTGGGCGGTTGCGGCACGGGGAGTTGTTCTAGAAGAGCGATGCCGGGTCGGCGGTGAAGAGTTTCCGCAGGGCGGCGATGCCCGACGCGAGGCACATCAAGACGGTCAGCCCTAGCACCGAAGCCATGATCGCAGGCGTTAGCACCATTGGGATTCCGGCCGAGTTGCCGATTAAGCGGTAGAGCCCAGCGGCGATCGCCAGCGACGGGACGAACGACACCAAGGCCAGCAGCACCGACTGCTTGATGACGACCGACGACAGGTAGTCGTTGCCGTAGCCCATCGCCTTGAGCGTGGCGTACTCGCCGACCAGGTTGGCGATGTCGGTCGACAGCACCTGGTACACGATCGCCACGCCGACGAAGACCGACACCAGCACGCCGAGCGTGAAGATCGCGCCGAAAGGGGTTTCAACCATCCAGCGGCGTTCCTCGTGGGCGTTCACCTGATCGCGGGTCAGCACCTCGACGTCCGCCGCGCCGGCCGAGCGGGCGTCGAGCGCTTCGCGGACCAGTGCCGCCGCGGCGCCGGGGTCGACGCCCGCGTCGAGCTTGATGAGCCCCAGGTTGACGCCGCCCGGCGTCTGCAGGGGGCAGGCCGCGAAGAAGCCGTCTCGGTTGGTCATGCTCGCCCCGTTGCAGACCATCCCGGAGCCGAGCTCGAAAAGGCCGGCGACCTTCACCCGGTTGGGCCCCAGCGCGGTCTCGACGCCTAGGTCGTGCTCGCTGAACCGGGCGCCCACCTGCGGGCCGTATTCGGGCTTCGATTTTGAGTCGACCAGGACGAATCGCGCCGACGTGAGCTTCTGTGCCGCCTTGCTCAGGTCGGCGCGTTGGGGCGTGAACGGCGTGTCGCGGGGGTCGACGCCCAAGACGATGATGCCGCGGCCCATGCCCGGTTCGACTTGGCTGTGCGGCTTCTCCTCAGACGGCGGGCGGAGCCGCTCGGGCGTCTGCCATTCGGACAGAGCGATGTGCAGCGGCCGGACCGAAATCACGCCCGGCAGCGCCCGGGCTTGCCGGAGCCGTTGCTCGGGGAAGGACCGCGCCTCGGTCAGGTGCAGGTAGGCAGGCGACCGGATCATCAGGTCGAACTCAAGGGCATCGTAAATCTGCGTGGCGGTCCGCTCGATCGCGCCCTTGAAGCCCATCTGCATAAAGATGAGCATCGCCGCGAAGCCGACGCCCGCCATCCCGACGACCGTGCGGACCCAGTTGTGCTTCAGGTTCTTCCAAGCCAACGGGGTAGCCATCAAGGGCGCCTTCGCGCTGCGAGGAGGGGGCTCGGCCTACTCCGTGGGCCGCTCGACGTCAAAGGCGACGCGGACCTGCAGTCCGATCCACCGCGCCGACTCCGCGGTGGCATCGGCGTCGGCCGGGTCGATCGCCACACGGACCTCGACCACCGAACGGTCCCTCGGCGCCAGCGGGTTGCGGGCCGACAGCGCCGTGCTGGCGACCATCCGTGAGATGCTGGTCACCTCGCCGGTTATGCCATCGGCGAAGGCGTCGTTAAAGGCGTCGCTGGTGATCGTCGCCCGCTGGCCGGGCCGGATGCTCTTCGCGTCCGCTTCGTAGACCTCGGCGACGCACTCGATGGCGCTAAGGTCGGCGACCTGGAGGACCGGCGTTTGCGTGACCGCTTCGCCCCGCCGGAGAAATACCTTCAGCACCGTGTAGCGGCCCGGTTCGCTATCGCCGCCGGTGAGCGAGACCCGCGTGGCGTCGATCTCGGCGTGGTCGCGGTCCGGCGTGAGCAGCACGCCCTGGGCGAGCGCCTGCCGGGCGAGGCGGATCTCTTCGTCGACGGCGCGGATCGGGTTGATGTCGTCGAGCTTGCTACGGCTCCGCTCGGCCGCCTGCTTGTTGGCAAGGGCGGCCTCTTTGGCGGCCGAGGCCGCGGCGACGCCGGCGACGAACGTTTCGTTGGCGATCTCGAAGTCCTTGCGGGCCTGGTCCACCCGGTTGGCTTGCCGGCGGAGTTGGCGCCTGGTCACCAGTTCGGCGTCCTTCTCGGCCAGCCCCTCCAGCCGGGCCAGGTCGGCCTCGGCGATGGCGGCGGCTTCTTCCAGGTAGCTCAGCCGCTTCTCCTGGATCGCGATCTCGGTCAGCTTCGCCGACGCCTGGGCAAGCGAAGCCTCCGCGGCGCGCAACTGAGCGTCGGACGCCGCCTTGTCGAGCTCGTGCTTCTCGGCGGCCAGCTCACGCTTGGTTTGGAGCGCCTCGAATCGGGCCCGCAACGTGTCGTAGCTGACCATCAGGCCCAGCACGCCGTTGGCGGGCGCGGGTTGGTTGACCGCGACGCTGGGGTGCAGCGCTTTGAGGCGGTCGCCCGGCGCGGCGCTGATCGACACGACGCCGCCCGCCGGTTGGAGCGACCCGAGCGCGAAGACCCGCGGCGGGCCGACCGGCGCCGATTCCGCCGGCGGGGGCGGGGGCGCGAGCGTGTCACAGCCAACGAGCAGTCCGGCCATCAGCGACAGCGCGACACCGGCGGACAGGGCGCGTGCGGTGGTTGGTAGCCGGCGGGGGCGGGGCATAGCGGGCGGTCGACTCGTGCGGGCGCTCGTGGCGGACTCCGAGGGGCGTTACCCATGTTAATCGGTGCGAGACGCTACCGCTGCGTATTCTACGAGTCGGCGTCGCCGGCAACCCGCCACGCGGCTGAGAGACAACCACGTCAGAACCGGCGCCACCCGCACGACGTGAACGCCGCAGGCCCCGCGGCCGTCCGACGCTCGCCGCACGGCCTGCTAGCCATCGGCCGCCGAGCTGGGCTGAGCGGCCGCCTCGCCGCTACCCTCCACATCGCGTGGCGGGTGGTCTTCGGACGCGTGCGGTGCGGGTTTTTCTTCCAGCTCGCACATGGCGTTCTGCGCCGCCCGCTGCTCCGACTCTTTCTTGCTTCGCCCCCACGCCGCGGCGAAGCGGCGTTTGCCGACCTGGGCGGCCACCTTGAAGCACTTGCAGTGGTCCGGGCCCTTCTCGTCGAGCAGGTGGTAGGTCGGCGTGACGCCGTGCTCACGCTGGGCGAACTGCTGGAGCAGCGACTTGAAGTTGCCGCCCGACTCGCCGGACGCCGCGAGCTCGATCTCCGGCGCAACGCAGCGCTCGATAAACCCGTTCGCCGCGTCGCGTCCGCCGTCGAGGTAGATCGCCGCGATGATCGATTCAAAGACATCGGCCAACACCGACATCGGGACGTCGGGGCTGGTGGTCATCCCCTTGCCGAGGATCAAGAACTCGGTAAAGCCCATCTCGCGGCTCAGCTTGGCGCACGTTTGGCGGCTGACGACCACCGACTTAAGCCGAGTAAGGTCGCCCTCGAGGAACTCGGGGAACATCCGGTACAGGCGTTCGCAGACCACCGCGCCAAGAATCGCATCGCCGAGGAATTCCATCCGCTCGTTAGACGCCACCCGGCTGTCGGCGCCCGAGGCGTGCGTCAACGCCGACTCGAGCAGTCCCCGGTCGGCGAAGACGTACCCCACGCGCTCCTCGCACCGGGCGAGCAACGCGTCGAGGCTATTCGCCGGCTGGGGCATAGGTAGCGAAGCCGCGTGGCGGCGCGGTTCCCGTGGATCGGTTGCCGCCGGACTTTAAACGGGGCGCCGGGACGAAAAGCACCGGGCTGACGGGCCCGCTCACGCGGAAAGCAGCGGACGCCCCGCGACACGGTCGGGGCGCTGACCCGTCGGGGAGTTGACCCGGCGGGCAGTTGACCCGGCGGCAGCGAATGGACCGAGCGGCCGCGTCGGGCAGCGCTGGCCCGGTCGGTCGACCGGGCGCCCCTGGACGTAAGGCAAGCCTGCCACTCTACTTCCGCACCGACTAGGCTATCGGGCAGCGCGCGCGCCGTCAATCCGAGCCCTTGCGTGGCGTGCGCCAACCGTCTCGCTGCGTGACGATCCCCGGCGAAGCGATGATCAACACCCTTTACCTGCCGGAACTCCGCGAGATGCTCCAAGCGGGCGACACCGCCGGGCTGCGCGAATTCTGCGTCGCGCTGCACCCGGCACGCGTCGCCGAGTTTATGGAGGGGCTCACCGCCGACGAGGCCTGGCGAGTCTTGCAGGCGTCGGATCACGACCACCGCGTCGACATCTTCGGCTTCCTCGACGAGCCGATCCAGGTCGGCATCCTGGAGTCGGTCGAGCCGGCGGAGCTCAGCCAGCTCGTCGCGGACATGCCGGCCGACGACCGCGTCGACCTGCTCAACGAAGCCGACGACCAGGTCGTCGACCAGGTGCTGCCGCTGCTGCCGCAAGAGGACCGCCGCGAGACGATCCGCTTGCGCGAGTTCCCAGAGGGGACCGCCGGGTCGGTCATGACGACCGAAGTGGCCCGGCTTCCCGCCTCGCTGACCGTCCGCGAGGCGCTCGAGGAGATCAGCCGCCAAGCGGCCGACCTCGAGACCGTCTACTACAACTACGTGGTGGACGGAGACGACCACCTGCTGGGGCTCGTCTCGGCCCGGGAGTTGGTGGTGCACTTCCGCTCGCCGGAGACGCCGATCGCCGAGCTGATGCAACGCGACGTCGTGTGTGTGCTGGCGACCGACGACCAAGAGGAAGTGGCGGACAAGGTTGCGGAGTACGACTTCCTGGCGATCCCGGTGGTGGACGACCACCGCCGCCTGCTGGGGATTATCACGCACGACGACATCCTCGACGTGCTGCGTGAAGAGGCGACCGAGGACGCCCACCTCAGCGCGGCGGTCGACCCGCTGCAGGACGGCTACCTCGAGACCCGCCTGCTGACGCTCGCCTGGAAGCGGGGCGTCTGGCTCGCGGTGCTCTTCGCCGCGGCGCTGCTCACGGCGCTGGCGCTGCGGTCCTACGAGGCCGACTTCCAGAAGGTCACGTGGCTGGTGCTGTTCATACCGCTGGTGATCTCCAGCGGCGGCAACACGGGGAGCCAGTCCGCGACGCTCGTGATCACCGCACTCACGACCGGCGACATCACGCTGGGCGACTGGTGGCGGGTCGTCCGCCGCGAGCTCTTGATGGGCCTTTGCCTGGGCCTATTCCTAGCCGCCGCCGGCTACCTGTGCGCCCTCGGTTTGACGCGACAGCCGATGCCGGGCGAAGGGCCCGGCGCCCCGCTCATTCCCCCGCCGACCGCCGTCGAGGTGCTGGTGGTGCCGATCACGCTGTTGCTGGTCGTCGTGTGCGGGACGCTCTGCGGCGGACTGCTGCCGCTGATGTTCCGCCGGATGGGGTTAGACCCGGCGCTGATGAGCAACCCGTTCGTCGCCGGCATCATCGACATCGCCGGCATCGTGATCTACATGAGCGTCGCCGTTGCGATGATCGGCCGCCTCGCCGGCTGACCAACCGCGGCCGCCCACGCCAATCGCGCCGGCGAGGACAACGCCCTCACGCTAGCAGCCTCTTGAAAAACGCGTCCTGGCGTTTTTCAACCCCGCCAAGCTCAGAGCAAGCTCTTCGCGGCTCGCAAAACAACGGCCTCGGCGCCCGTTGTTTTGGATCGGCATCGTGCCGATCGCAGCCGGTCGAGTCAATCAACTGGCTGCTAGACGTCGAGCACCGGGTGGCCGACGTACATCTGGAGGATCTGGCTCTGCACCTTGATTGCGCGGATCAGCACCCAGACCTGGTCCTGTGTGAACGACTGGGGGTCCGACCGCGCGAGCTCTTCCAACTCGTCGGTCATCGCGGCGTGCTGATCGGTGGCCAGTTGGAGCCGCAAGCCGGTTTTCTTCCACGCGTCGCGTAGCTTGCCACGATCCTTCAACGGGTCGAGGCTGTCGTTGCTGTTGGCGAGCAGCAGGCAAAGCCGGGCCACGTCTTGAGGCGACGCGTCCGGCTGCAACTGTTGGATCCGCTCGGCAAGCTCGTGGCAGGTCATGGTCATGCCGGATTGGTCTCGTGCGTGAGTCCCCGCCGGGCGCACCCGTGCAACTCGAGGGCGGGGGCTGCCAAAGTCTAGCTGCGCCGCAGCCCCATCGGGCGCTACGCGGAGCCGACTTGGGCGAGATCCATCGCCACGGGGCGGCACGACGCGATCCGCAGGAGCAGGCTACGCCAGCCGCCCGACCCGACGGCCTAGCGTCTGGTCGATTCGCCCGCACAGCCCCTACGACCGGAGCGGCCGGGGCCCGAACCGTTGCCAGCCGACGGCGGTCCGTGTTGAATACCGGACCGTCGGCGACCCGTTCCCCCTGATCCCCCGAGCCGTCACTTGGCCACCTTAGGCGTCAACATCGACCACGTCGCGACCGTCCGCGAGGCCCGCAAGACCAACGAGCCCGACCCGGTCTGGGCGGCGACGCTCGCGGAACTCGGCGGGGCCGACGGCATCACGCTGCACCTGCGGGAAGACCGCCGACACATCCAAGACCGCGACTTGCGGGTGCTGCTGGAGACGGTCGCCGCGCCGGTGAATCTGGAGCTGGCCTGCGCCGAAGAGGTCGTGGCGATTGCCCTGGACTGCCGCCCGCACCAGGTAACGCTCGTTCCTGAGCGCCGGGAAGAGGTCACGACCGAGGGCGGGCTTGACGTCGTTGGCGGGCGGCAGCGGGTGGGCGACATCGCCCGGCGGTTCTGTGAAGCCGGGGTCCGCGTCAGCCTGTTCGTTGACCCCGATCCGGATCAGGTCGACTGCTCGGCGGAGCTGGGCGCCGACGCTGTGGAGCTCCACACCGGCGCGTACGCCGAGGCCTCGGCCCGCCACCGGGCGGCCGATGACCTCGCTAAGCTGGCCGACGCCGCCCGCCGAGTCCGCGAGGCCGGCCTGCTGCTGCACGCCGGCCACGGGCTGACGTACCGCAACGTGAAGCCGGTGGCCGCGCTGCCCGGGATGGGCGAACTGAACATCGGCCACAGCATTGTCGCGCGGGCTCTAATGGTCGGGCTCGAGCAGGCGGTCCGCGACATGAAACGCCTCATCACCGAGGCGTCGGGGGGCTAAGCCGCCGCCCCGCGGCCTAATCCGCGGGGTGGCGATTGACACGCGGTCCGCTTCGCCCGACAACACTCTGCCGGCCGGCAATCGACCGGACCGCCCTCCTCCGCAACCGCACCCCAACGGAATCCCCGACTGCCATGTCCACACGAGGCGAAGCGTTTGCCGGTTTGTCTGTGGCGCTGGTTACACCGCTGCGCGACGGCAAGGTCGACTACGATCGGTTCGCAGAGCAGATCGAGTTTCAGGTCGAGGCGGGCACGAACTGCCTCTGCCCCGTGGGCACGACGGGCGAGTCCCCCACCCTCTCGCACGACGATCACAAGGAGGTAATCGGCTTCGTCGTCAAGCAAGCGGCGGGGCGGATCAAGGTCATGCCGGGCGTCGGGTCCAACAGCACCGCCGAGGCGGTGAGCCTGACAAGGTTCGCCGAGCAGGCGGGCGCCGACGCCGCGTTGCAGGTCGCCCCGTACTACAACAAGCCGACGCAGCAGGGGTTCTACCAGCACTTCAAGACGCTGGCCGAGGCCTCTTCGCTCCCGCAGTGCGTCTACAATATCCCGGGGCGGACCGGCAAGAACATCGAACCGGAGACCATCGTCCGGCTCGCCGAGATCGAGAACATCGCGATCGTGAAAGAGGCGACCGGGTCGGTCGATCAGGCTTCGCAGGTCGTCTCGGCGACCGACCTGACCGTGCTGAGCGGGGACGACAGCCTCACGCTGCCGCTAATGGCCATTGGCGCCCGCGGCGTGGTGTCGGTCGCCGGCAACCTCGTGCCCCGCGACATGCTTGCCCTCTGCCGGGCCGTTGACGCGGGCGACCTCGCCGGCGCACGCACGCTGCACCACAAGCTCTACCCGCTCTGCCGAGACATGCTGGGGCTTTCGACGAACCCGATCCCAATCAAGGCGGCGATGCAACTGGTGGGGCGTGACACGGGCGAGTTGCTGCTGCCCATGACGCCGCTTGAACCCGCCGAGACGGACCGCTTGCGGGCCTCGCTCACCGCCTACGGCCTGCTGTGAAAGCGGGCCGTAGGCTGGCCGGCCGCTAGAGGTTTTTCAGCTCGCCGATGCTGGCGAGCACGCGCTCCAGCTCGGCCCACAGCTCACGGACCTCGCGGCGGCCGAGGTGGATCCGTTCGAAGACCACCTGCAGCGGCGGCGGCAGCCTCCGCTCGGCCATGACCGACCGCCCCAGGCGGCTGACAAGGTAGTTGGACACCGCGACCACGCTCGACAGCGGCGCGACCTCTTCGGACGCCTCGGTCGGGCAGTGGTGGTAATCGACGGCCGCCACCAGTCGGTGCGGGAAGCCCGACCGCCAAGCGATGTAGGCGCCCAGCTGGGCGTGGTCGAACGCGAGCACTTCTTGCTCGGAATCGGTCCACGACTTGGTCGCCTTGAAGCGGGCCATGATCCGCGGCATATCGTCCTGCATCTTCTGGTCGATGACCAGCAGCCCCGCGTCGTGGATCAGCCCGGCCAGGTAGGCCTCGTCGCCGTTCGCGGCGCCGGTCTTCTCGGCGACCATCCGGGCCGCGGCGGCGGTGCAGACGGAGTGGTCCCACATCTGCAGCGGGTCGATCGTCCCGACGCTGGACGGCTTGGAGTAGTGCCGCCCCACGACGACCGTCAACGCCATGTTCCGGACTTGGTTGACGCCGAGCATCGTGATCGCCGTCTTCAGGTCCGCCACGTTGTTGGGCAGCCCGTAGTACGCCGAGTTGACGGTCTGCAAGATCTTCAGCGCCAGCACCGGGTCTTGCTCGATCACGTCGAGCAGGTCGGCCGAGGTGCACTCTTCGTCGTTCGCGACTTCGAGCAGCTTCCGCGCAACGACCGGGAACGAAGCGATGTCACTCAGCCTCTGGAACATCTCTTCCAGTTCGGAAGAAACGGTCCGCGGGGGCGGGCCGCACACGGCGTCGGCAGTGCTGCTGTCGGTTTGGGTGGCGGTAGCGGACACGGGCGGAACTCAAGGATCGGAGGAGAAGAGGCGTTGGCTGTGGCGGGTCGAGCGGTCAGCGGCGTCCCCGTCGCTGCGTCGTTAAACCGTACTACACGTGCCCGATTTGGTCGGCCCGGGGTCGCCCCGCACGGGCGCTTCGCCAACGCGTGCGGCCCGACGATCGGCACGACCGAAACAGGCGGCGCAGGGGCCTGCCGGGCGCTCGCCGCTTGCGACCGGTCGCTCGTGACGTAGCTTTGCGGAGCGGTTGCGTTGCGCTACCCTGGCACGAAGGGCCGTTGCACGAAGGGCCGCCAGTGGCAACGAGGGCGTTGCCAGCACGGCACACCCGACCCTCCCACCGACGTCGGCAAACCGTTGACTTACCACACGCGTTCCCGCTTTGGCGCCGATCGCTATGTCGCAGGATCAGTTGCTACAACGGCCGACCGTTGGCGAGAGCCAAGACAGCGAGCGGCTGGATGCGCTGCTTAGCCGCATCCAGCAGCTGACGGCCGCCGAGCCGGGCATCGCCGCGCCGGCCGCGCCGCCGCCTGCCGCGGGCGTTCCTCCCGCGGCCGAGCTCCAACCCGTCTCTGGCGACGCCTCTACCGGCGAAGACTGGTTCCCCGCCGAGCCCGACACGCTCGCCGCCGCGGGGCTCTCCGAGAGCGAGGTGGAAGACCTCATCCTCAAGTTCCTGGTCGCCCGCAGCGAGGCGACCGGCCGCTACCTGTCGGAGCACATCCGGCTGCCGTTCCGGCTGATCGACCCGCTGCTGCAGCAGCTCAAGCAAGACCGCTTCGTGGCGCACAAGGGCGCCGCGATGATGAACGACTACGTCTACATCCTCACGGAGATCGGCCGCGAACGCGGCAAGAAGCTGACGGAGCACTGCACGTACTTCGGCTCGGCGCCGGTGACCCTCCAGGCGTACATCGACAGCGTGACGCACCAGACGCTGGCCGATCAGCACCCGACCGAGGACGACCTGCACCGGGCGTTCAGCGACCTGCTGATCGACAAGACGATGCTCCGCCGGCTAGGGCCGGCCATCAACTCGGGCCGCGGCCTGTTCTTGTTCGGCGCCCCCGGCAACGGCAAGACCAGCATCGCCGAGCGGGTAACCAAGGCGTTCGGCGAGTTCGTCTGGGCGCCGCGGGCGATCGGCGTCGACGGCGAAATCATGCGGCACTACGACCCCAGCCTGCACGAAGCGGCGCCCGTCGACGAGCACGAGGGCCTGATCGATCACCGCAAGATCGATCAGCGGTGGGTCCGCATCAAGCGGCCCACGATCGTCGTCGGCGGAGAGCTGACGATGGACTCCCTGGAGGTGACGCTCAACACGGCGACCAACACCAGCGAGGCGCCGCTGCAGATGAAGAGCAACTGCGGCACGCTCGTGATCGACGACTTCGGCCGGCAACGGATGACGACCGACGAGCTCCTCAACCGCTGGATTGTGCCGCTCGAAAAACGGTACGACTTCCTCAACC
>JBCCZD010000009.1:0-31931 GCA_039188275.1 Planctomycetota bacterium | reverse complement strand
GCCCGGTCGCCGAAGGCGTTGTCGGTGTCCGGGCGCTCTGGGACGGGTCGAGCAGCAACGGCGTCGCCGACGGCGTCGGGGGCCACGTGATGATCATGCCGGGGTCGGGGCAGATCACGCTTGATTCCGTCAACTTCGACCGGCTCGGCCAAGCCGGCAGGCTGGGCCGCTACCCCGTCCACTGGCACGTCGGCGGCGACCGCTCCGGGGATGTCCTCCGGCGCTCGAGCGTCACGAACTCCAACAACCGCGGCGTTACGATCCACGGCACGCAGAACGTGCTGGTGGAGGGCAACGTCCTGCACGACATCCACGGCCACGGGTTCTTTCAAGAAGACGGGGCCGAGTACGGCAACCAGTATCTGGGCAACATCGCGTTGGGCATCCACAAGGTGGGCGGCGCCACGGTGCGGGCCGTTGACGACGCCTTCGTTGTGCCGGGGCTCACCCGCGGGCCGGACGGGCTGGTCAGCGGGGTCTCCGAGGCGGGCGACGGCGGTGAGGGCTCGCACGACCAGGGCCAGAACATCGGGACCCGCTTCCTGCACTCCGCCGCCTACTGGATCACCAACCCCGACAACACGTGGGTCGGCAACGTCGCCGCCGGCGCCGAGGGGACCGGCTTCTGGTTCGTCTTGCCCGACAGCGTCATCGGCGTCTCGCTCGACACGGGCCTGTACGACGGCTACAACCCGAAGGCCCAAGGCCTGACGCGGTTCGACCACAACACCTCGCACTCGGCGCCGGTCGGGCTGACGTTCGACCGCGGCGAGGACATCGACCCCGGCAGCAATAACCACTACAACCCGACGCCGGCGCCGACGATCAACTACCTGACCGGCTACAAGCACAGCGGCTCGGCCGTCTACCACCGCGGCGCAAACACGACGTTCAACGAGAGCCGCTTCGCCGACAACAGCCACAGCTCGTTCAACACGTTTTCCCAGATCGAGCAGAACGTCTTGTTCGTTGGTCACAGCCGCGGCAACGCTGACACGTCGCAGCGCGTCGGCGGGTACCGGCTATACGACGGCCCGGGACAGATCGTCGACTCGCACTTCGCCGGGTTCCACCGCGAGAACGCCCACACGTTCCGCGTCCAGGCCGGCGCCAGGAAGCACTCCCACACCAGGGCGCAGGGGATCACGTTCCAGGACGACGGCACCGCCGACAACGTCAGCATCGAGTGGGAGACCCACGCCGCGATCACCACGCCCAACTCCCCGGGCTACATCGCCGGCCGGCCCGACAGCTTCGCCGGCTTGGTGCTGGACCTCGACGGGTCGCTGACCGGGCACGCCGGCGGCGGCGCAGGCCACGTGCTGGTCCCCAAGATCGACTTCAACATCGACTCGACGGACTCCACCCCCGACGGCTGGGACGCGGCGATCAGCGACGACCGCTACGGGCAGCTGATCGTCGGCGCCAACAACGGGCAGCAGGTCCCGCACTACCGGATCAGCAACGGCGACGGGCACGTCTTCGAGACAACGCTCCGCAACCTCAACGACCTGCAGCGGCAGTATGTGAAGGTGAGCGCCGGCGACTACACCATCGAGTTCACCGAGGCGATCCCCTCCGACGGCTTCAGCGTCTTCCTGGAAATCCGGCAAGTAACCCAAGCCAGCGACGCGACCGTCTTCCGGATCAAGAACGTCGCCTCCACGATGGCGCCCACGTCGGGTTTTGAGGTCGGCAGCATCGACGCGGTCAGAAACGCAACGAGCAACAGCTACTACCGCGCCCCCGACGGCGACTTGTGGTGGAAGGTCTTCGAGAGCAACACGACGCGCACGGTCACAACCACCAGCGCCCCGGCGGCCCTGTCGGCGGTCGACGCGGCGTTCCTGCTGTTCGGCGACCTCGATCCCGCCGCTAGCGACGCCCCGCTTGAAGAGCCGGGCCTAGCCGTCGCCGCCGTTGGTACGCCTATTCAAGGCAATCTACTAGGCGGTCCGGGCGAACTCTTTGCGGACGCCGACAACGCCAGCCGCACTCAACCCGGGTTTGACCCGGACTACAGTGGCGCCGAGGAAAGCGTATCGAGCGCCGCGGACAACGATGCGGCTAGTCAGACCAGCGTCGGCGGCGGACTCGCCTTCTGGGGCGGCTCCTGAAGCCCGACGCACCGCCGCTTTCGGGCCTGTTTCCTCCCATTCCCCTCGCTAAGGCTTAGCCGAAAAGGTACGCGTCGCGGCGGGCACGGCGTTGGTCGAAACAAACCGGTAGGCGCCCGAAGGCACGGCGATCGCGGCTTGCCCGTTGTCGAGGCTCACGAGCGATACGCCCTGGACGGAGTCGATCGCCTTGCCGTCGACCGTGATCGACGCCTCGTCCGCCGCCGGGAGGATGACCGTGGCGGTGGTGTTGGTTGGGATCTGAACCCGCAGCTCGAACCGGCCC
Source organism: Planctomycetota bacterium (assembly GCA_039188275.1). Taxonomy (GTDB): domain Bacteria; phylum Planctomycetota; class Planctomycetia; order Pirellulales; family Lacipirellulaceae; genus JBCCQL01. The sequence goes on along the minus strand of JBCCZD010000009.1, from coordinate 29,528 downwards.
TCCTTGAGGCTCCAGGCACTCTTGATTGGGCCGCGGATCGAGTCGTACGAGGCACGCACCCAATCGATCGGCTCGTGGTCGCCGTTGCTGCCCGGGGCGGGCGGTTGCGGGCGGATGATGATCCGCTCGTACCCGGGGCCGTCCGAGCGGATGCCGGCCAGGTCGCCGAACATCCATTCGCAGACGGCGCCGAACGAGTAGTGCGAGAACGAGTTCATCGCCGCGTTGTGGCGGCCGAAGCCGTCTTCGCGGGTGTAGCTGTCCCACCGCTCCCAGATGCTCGTGGCGCCCTGGTCGATCTCGTAGCCCCAGGAGGGGAACTCGTGGCTCTGCAGCAGGAACGCGGCGAGGTCGTTGTTGCCGGTCGCGGAGAGCACCGGCAGGAGCGGCCGCGTGCCGATGAAACCGGTCGACATGCGGGCGCCGTTGTCGACGATCTTGTCCGCCAGCTTCGTGGCGACTAGCGGCCGAAGCTCCTCCGGCACGAGGTCAACCGATAGCGCCAAGGCGTAGGCCGTCTGGGTCTCGATGCCGAGTGTGCCGTCCTCGCCGACGTACTTCTTGATGAAGGAGGCTTTGACGCGGTCGAGCAGCCGGGCGTACTCCTCGGCCTCGGTCTGCCGGCCGATCGCGGCGGCCATCTCGGACATCATCCGCGCCGACTGCGCCGCGTAGACCGTGTCGATGTAGTCGAACGGTGTCCTGGCGCCCTGAGAAAGCCAGTCGCCCCAGGGGTTGCCTTGGGTGATGCCGAGGCCGTTCTTCAGGGTGCTCCTCCGCCAGTCCATGTAGACGGTCATCGGCCCCCAGCACTCTTCGATGATGCGGGTGTCGCCGTAGGCCTGCCAGATCGTCCACGGGCAGATCACGCCCGCGTCGCACCAGGCGCTGCCGAAGTCCCAGCCGTGCTGGAAGGGGTAGGGCGCATACCCGGGGAAGACGCCGCTGGGACGCTGCGACTCCATGAGTTCGCGCATCCACTTGGTGAAGAACGCCGCGACATCGGCGTTGTAGGTCGCCGCGTTAACGTAGATCTGGGCGTCGCCGGTCCAGCCCATCCGCTCGTCACGCTGCGGGCAGTCCGTTGGGAGGTCGATGAAGTTCGACCGCTGCGTCCAGCGGATGTTGCTGAAGAGCTTGTTGACCATCGGGTCCGAACACTCGAACGTGCTGACCATCGGCGTGTCGCTGTGGAGCACAAGGCCGGTCACCGCCGACGGCTGCGGCGGGGCGAGCAGCCCCGTGACCTCGACGTACTGGAAGCCGTGGAAAGTAAACCGCGGCGTGTAGGTCTCGCCCGCGGGGTCGCCCTTGCAGAGGTAGGCGTCTTGCGCCCGCGCCTTGCGGAGGTTCTCGGTCATCAAACGCCCATCGGGGTGCAGCATCTCCCCGTAGCGGAGCCCGATGCGGTGGCCGGCGGGGCCCTTTACTTTCAGCCTAATGACGCCGGCGAAGTTCTGCCCCAGGTCGAAGATGTAGGCGCCGTTCGGGCGTGGCAGGACGCGGATCGGCTCGATCTCTTCGGTCACGCGGACGGGGTTCCCGGGGAACGCTTCGAGCCGGGGGCGTTTGAAGCCAAGCTTCACGGGGCGCCCTTTGACCTTCGGCCGCTCGCCATGCTTTTTCGGGTTGACGAACTCGTAGAAGGTGGCGTCGGCCGCGGGGACGTCCTCCGCCAAGATAGCGGGCCCCCACGGCGTGGCGTCGAAGCCCGCCGTCGACCAGGCCGAGTTCTCCCGCGTGGCGTCGTACTCCTCACCCATCAAAAGGTCCGCGGCGCGGATCGGCCCGTCGCTGGTCACGCGCCAGGAATCGTCGGTGCCGATGGTCTCGCGCGAGCCGTCTGTGTACTCGATCTCTAGCTGGGCCATCACACTCGGCGTCTTGCCGTACGTCGCGCGTCCGGTCTTCTCGGTCCCGATCCCCGTCAGCAAGCCGAACCCGACGTAACCGCTGTACCAACCCTCGGCCAGCCAGATGCCGAGGGCGTTGTCGCCGTCACCGACGAGCTCGGACACGTCGTAGGTCTGGTAGTAGGCCCGCTGGTTGTAGTCCGACCACCCGGGGGCGAAGTAGGCGTCGCCGACACGTTTGCCGTTGAGGTACAGCTCGTAGATGCCGAGGGCCGTAGCGTAGAGGGTCGCCTTCTTGACCTGCTTGCCAGCGGTGAACGCCTTGCGGAACTGGTTAGCGGGCGGGAGGTACAACTGTTTGGTCTTCTTGAAGACCGGCGATTTGTCCTCGTGCGTGATGTACGAGGCGGACCAGTCCGCGTCGTCAAGCAGCCCCATCGACCAGCTGGCCGCCTCGCTCCACGGGGACGGACGCCCCTGGTGGTCCCACGCCTGCACCTTCCAGAAGCAACGGGCGCGCGAGCCGAGTTCGCTCCCGCCGTAAACGATCTGCGCGGTCTGGCTGCTCTCGACGCGGCCGGTGTCCCACAAGTCGCCCGTGTCCGCCGCGAGCAGTTCGGGCGTGCTCGCCACGAGCACCCGGTAGGCCGACTGCCGCTGGCCCGGCTCGTCGGACCGGACGATCCAACTCAGCCGAGGCTGAATCTGATCAATGCCGAGGGGATTGGAATGGTACTCGGTCCGCAGCCGCTCGGCGGCGACGACGCCGGTGTCCGCCGACGCACCCGCGCCCGCGCCCAGCGCTAGGCACAGCACTAGCAATACCCGATGAGTTCCGCTGCCATTAACCATTCGCGAGTGCTCCGATTTGCGTAGATACCGAGACTTCATACCACCATGCCTATCCTACACTGCTTCGCCGCGGCCGGCTGGGTCCCGAGCGGAATAGCGAGGCGAGACGGTACAGATGTGCCCCGCTGCGGTTACGGTGCCGGCCACCGGCGGACGACGCGTCCACCCACGTCGATCAGTTCGATCGAGCGGAACACGATTTCGCCCTCACTGCGAGCCGGGTCGATCCGCAAAGCCCTGACCCGCTTCGGGGGGAGTTGTACGCTCCACTCCGTGGGCGTCGGCGTGTGCGAGATGATGGCCTTGACGCTGCGCGTCGAGGCAAATGCCCGACCGCTAGCGGCCCAGTAGACCTGCACGTACCCCGACGCATCGGAGGACATCACCGCCCGCAGCTTGAACGGGCCTCTGGCGTCCTTCGGCAAAGCGCTCGTGGTGATGAACGGATCGACCCCAACGCTTCGCACCAAGTAGCCGTCGCCGGTGCGCTCGATATCGGCGTCGCCGTGAGCGCTCCAGCCGCCGACCGGCGCATTCTGATTCAGGTATCGCGGGTTGAGGCAAGGGACGACCGCTTCGGTGCGGGCGAGAAACTCGTCGATCATTGTGTTCAGTTCGGCGACCAACGCCGGGTGGCCGGACGCGACGTTGTCGCTCTCGCCGATATCGACCGCGAGGTTGTAGAGCTCCAAACGGTCAACGCCCCCCTCGCCCACCGCGAAGAACCGGATCAACTTCCAGTCGCCACGCCGAACCGACGTGCCCGCGACAAAGCCCTCAATGTCGGTTCGGCCCGAGTGGGGGAAGTGACAGAACACGGCCTCGCGCGGCGATGCCCCGCCTCGCCAGGCGGCGAGCTGCGACACGCCGTCGAACGGCGCCGCCTTGTCGGTTGGCAGGCCGCAGGCTTCGGCAAGAGTCGGGAAGAAGTCGGTGCTTGCCCACAACGCATCGCTGGTCGCGCCTTGCTCGACAACGCCCTCCCAGGCGACCAGCAGCGGCGTCCGCGTGCCGCCCTCGTACAGCGAGGCCTTGCCACTCCGCAGCGGCGCATTGCTGCTGACGGGCGTGCCCGCGTGCTTTGCGTTCGACCGGGTTCTCCGCGGCGTGTTGTGCCAAGCCCCGTTGTCCGAGGCGAAAATGATAATAGTGTTGTCGGAGAGCCCCAGTTCTTCCAGCGCATCCACGAGCACGCCAACGGCGTCATCAAGGCTGCGGACCATGCCCGCGTAAACGGGGTTACGCTGAGGCGACGCCGGGTCGGCCCGTGGCTCGGCCTCGTCGACATATTCCTGCTTCGACATCCAGGGCGAGTGGACGCTGAAAGCCCAGTAGTTAAGAAAGAAAGGCCGGTCTTGGTTGTCGCGCAGGAACTTGACGGACTCTGCCGCCATGCGGTCTTCGATGTGGTCGCCTCGCTCGCCGTGGCCGGGCCAGAACGACCACGGGGCGAAGTAGCCGTTAACGCCACCGGGTCCCGGCGTTGTGTGATTGGGAAGGTCGACTTGAAAGCCGTGCTGTAGGGCGCTGTAGGGCGCCGGGCCCAGGTGCCACTTGCCGAAGTGCCCGGTCGCGTAGCCGGCATCGCGGAATGACTCGGCCAGCGTGTAGAAGTCGGTCTTGAAGCGGCTGACCGAATCGGCCACCAAGACCTTTTGCGATCGCTGCCCGGGAGCAAGCTGCTTCTTTAGGTTGACGCGGCCGATGTGGCAGTTGGGCGCGGTGATGCCAATCCTGGCCGGCTCGAGTCCCGTCAGCACACTCGCCCGCGTCGGCGAGCAGAGCGGGCTCGCCGAGTAGGCGTTGGTGAACTTCATGCTCCGCTCACGGAGCCGATCGATGTTTGGGGTCTTGTGGAAATTACTCCCGTAGCAGCCGGTGTCCACCCAGCCGAGATCGTCGGCCAAGATGAGCACCACATTTGGCGGCGCACCGCATGCCGCTGCCCCGCTGGTGGCCACGGCCAACCAGCCGGTGATGAGCCGGCAAGCAAGTGCTCGGGACGCTGCGGTTGCAGGCGATGGCTGGGGCATTAAGGCGCCGCTCTCGGAGTGGTTAGAGGCCAAAAACAACGGCGCGGCGCCCAAGATGGACGGCCAAACCAAGTGGTCTTGCACAACGCCCCGTGGCGGACAGCGACGATTCGCCTAACGACGCGGACGCTCGTCGTCTTCGCTCGGTGAAACGTTCAAAGCGGACCGCCCCGCGCGTGCAAGGCGCCGGACGCGGGACTCTGAAATCGCGGTGTCCCCCGTGCGGCTAATGTGATCGACCAGCGCGGCTAGCAGCCGGGCGCGTGCCGGCTGCGCCCGGGGGGCGTCGACCAGGTTGTCGACCTCGAAAGGGTCTGCCGTAACGTCGTAGAGCTCGAGCTCTGCAGGCTGAAATTCTCTCAGCTGGGTACACGTTTCGTCGAGCAGCCGGTACTCCAGCGGGAACTTATCTTTGTTCGCCACGATGCTGTCAAACGACCGGTTGTGCCACGGCGCCTTGCCCGGGCCGGGCGTCACCCAGTAGCGGAGGTCCGCGTTGAAGTCGCGTGGCTTGTTGATCCCCTCGCGGTAGATCAGTCGGTAGCGGCCATCGTAGACCGACCGCTCCTGCATGCCGTTGTCCCCGGTATGGGTGCCGTGGTGGACCTCACCAACGACGTAGTCGCGTCCGGCTAGTCGGTCGGTCGAACCGCTTAGCAGCGGCATGAGCGAGCTGCCGTGCCGAGTGTCCGGCGCCTTCAACCCGGCGAACTCGAGGATCGTCGGCATGAGGTCAATCGCGCTGACAACTTCGTCGATCAAACCGCCCGCCTGGACGCCTGGCCCGCTGATTGCCAGTGGCACACGGAGGCCGAAGTCGTACGGCGACACCTTGCCGCGGTGGAACGCGGGGCCGTGGTCGCCCATGAAGATGACCAGCGTGTTCTCCGCGGACTCGCTCTCCCTCAGCGCAGCGAGGACGCCTCCGATGCGACGGTCCGCCCGCTCCACGGCATCGAGGTACTCGGCCCAGTCGGTGCGCACGGCGTCGGTGTCTGGCAGGAAGCCGGGGACCTTGACCGCGTCACGGTCGACCGTCAGCTCCACGTTGGCATTGTCGCTGTTGCGGAAGGGCCGGTGTGGTTGCTCGATGTTGCAGAAGAAGAACCAGGGCTGCGAAGCCGAAGCCGCCTCGGCGATGAAGTCGGTCAGTTGGCGGCCGTTTGCGCTGCGGACCCATTCGTCGTAGGGGAACTTCTCGACCGGCGTGATGTGCAGCTTGTGCGTCACGCCCAACCGGTAGCCCGCCGCCTTCAAGACCTCGACTAGGGTCGGGACGCCATCGGGAACGCGGAGCTTCTGATAGATCTTGTGTGACTTCTGGGCGTCGCTCAGCGTGTCGGCGGGCTGGAAGTAGTTAATGGTGTTCGAGGGAACCCCGTTGGCGTGCGAGTGCAGACCGGTGTAGATGTTCGCCTTCGAGGCCGAGCAGACCGGGTAGTTGACAAACGCCTCGCGGAAGTAGGCCCCTTGCTGGGCAATCGAATCCATGTGCGGCGTCTCGAGGCCGGCGGTGCCGACGAAGCTCAAGTGGGCGCCCTGGTCTTCGGTCAGGATGAACAGGATGTTTGGCGGCGGGCCGCCTTCACCCGCCGACGATCCACACCAGACCGGCACAGCCGCTAGAGCGACAAGCAAGACCGCCCCGGCGTGCCGCGGGCTTGGCGGGGCCGTGGCACGCCAAGCCCGCACGGGCCGGGCACGGCGACAATGAGCGGAGGAGAGTTGCATCGAGGGGGTCCTTGCTGCCTGATTGAGCCAATGCGTCGATTGCTTGTGCGTCTGACGTTCCTTACATGCTACTCACGCGCAAGCGGTCTCCGCCGCACCCCGCAGCGCCGGGACTTAGAAATCGGCGGTCGGCTGCTCGTCGTCGCGGATGCCGAGTCTCTGGTAGACTCCAAGCAGCGTGTTGTCAACCATCTCCATGACGTCGGGGTTCTCGAGCGTGACGCCGGTCAAGCTGCCGTCGAACCCGTCCGCGATGCCGGCGTCGCTGTAGTCGATGTCTTCCGTGACGAAGCGGACCGACCCGTCGCACATCGCGAAGTTCGCCCCGCCCGGGTGCAGGCTCGAGAAGCCCTCGCCGCAGTTATCGGTGATCGGACAAAACGTGTCGGTGCAGGGGATGACGATGTTGAGCGGCTCGCTAACCCTCCCGGTTACCATCCAGGGTCCCGCGGCCGACCGCCCGCCCTGGTTGATGGCGCCGACCCACCAGCCGGAGTTGCAGTTGTCGAGCCCGTGCCGCTCACCAAAGGCGAACGTTTTGCTGGTGCCGTCGGTGATCCTACGGATCGAGACGCCGCGGTCGGCGCCGCTGGCGTAGAAGACACCGTTGTTGGGCAGGTTCGCGCCCACATCAAGCCAGCCGGCGACGGCCATGTAGTTGCCGGCGGCTGCTGAGTCGTCGTGGTTCGCGTTGCCGGTGTCGGTCCGGCGCCAGGGGTTAGCCGGCTTGCCGATCAGGTCGGGGCCGCTGTCACTGGGGCAGCGGAACGCCGGGTTGCGTTGCTGCAGCAGCGGCCGCGTGACGGGGTCGTCCCGGGCGTCCTCCATCAACCGCTCGGTCACGCCCAACTGGTCGTGCAGAGGCCCCTGTTCCATCTCGGGCAGAATCAGAGCAGCCCACCCCCAGCCCTCGCCGCTCGTGTTGGTCCCCTCGACGCGGTTGACGTAGCCGGCCGGGAACTCTCCGCTGCGGTCGTGATAATTGAGCGCCGCGAGCGCGACCTGCTTCAGGTTGTTCAGACACTGCGCTCGCCGCGCCGCCTCGCGGGCCGCCTGCACCGCGGGCAGCAAGAGCGCGACCAGGACGCCGATGATGGCGATCACGACAAGCAACTCTACGAGCGTGAACCCGTGGCTCGGTCTAGCCGACCGTTCTTGTGGGCACTGATTTTTAGGGCACATTGAGTTCCAGATCGCTCCTAGAAGAAGAGATATCGATTTCAGTTTTGTAGTCCGGGAACAGTGGCTTCCCAAACGGCCGCATGTCCGTTGGAGGCGTCCCGTCGTACCCCTGGATTAGAACCGTGTGAGGACCTTTTACGGCGCCCTTACCGCGTGGCGTCTCGAACCTCCCGCCGGTGATCACCGCCACCGTGGCGGGGCCGGAGTTTCCCTTGCCGCGGTCCGGCTGGAACATGATGGTCCCGGACGGAACCGGCGCTGATTGATAAGTCACGGACCCGCTCAGCGCGTGGCGCTTCACGCCGCTGTCGCCACAGCCGACAATCGCTAGTGCCACTCCGGCGCTGAAGGCCGTATAAGCCCGACGAGAGAGTTTCATTGCAGCCCTTGCCCCCTTCCTTCACAAGCCGCGGCTTGGTTTCTTTGGCTAATCGCCCGCCGGCGCGGCGGTATGACCGTTACGATCAGGCACACTAGCGCGGTCGCCGACGCCGGCTCGGGCGCCAGGACGACCTGACCAACCCCCTGCCCGGACATCTCGCCGAAGTTGTTCCTCCAAGCGATGTAGTCGGCGGCGTCGATGACCCCCATGCTGTCGCCCGTGTCATCCCCGTTGGCGCGGAGGTCGGTGTCGGAGCCGAGCGTGTCCCTCCAGATCGTGTAGTCCGCGGCGTTGACGATCCCGTCGGAGTTGTAGTCCCCGACGAGGTCCCCTGGCGTCACGCCGTCGAGTACGATCTGCGTGCCGACAATGCCCACGCTAGCGCCGCCGGGCAGATTGATCACATCCGCGAACTCCGTCCCAACTAACGAGCCGTTGGTGAAGTCGGCGATGACGTAGCTCGTCTCGCTAGGATTAATCAAGTCGAGGTCGAGCGTGAGGTTCGTGATGTCCAGGGCGCCATCGACCGTGATCAAGTCTTGGTCCGCGCCCGAGACGTTGAACTCAAGGGCGCCCGAGCCGGTGAGGAGGGCATCCTCGGTGATCGTGATCTGGGAGTTCGCGAGCGACCCGGAGAGCTCAACCGTTAGCTGATCGCCCAACTGAAACTGCTGGCCTTCGATGAGCGTCGGGTTGTCGTAGGTGTTCTCCCCGCTCAGGTTGATGAGGGCCGTGGACCCGATCGGCAGGCTGTCGGCGGCCCCCGACAAGGCGCCGGCGACGAACCGTACGGGCGCCGCGGCGTCGCCGCCCGAGATGGCGCCGCTGAAGTTGAGCGTCGCGTCCTGGACCACCGTCGCGTTGAGCTGAGCGATGACGTCGACCTGCTCGGTAGTCGCGATCGACATGTCGCCCGAGAAGGTGGCCGCGTAGATGCTCACGCCACTCTCCCCCTGGCCGCCGATGCTGCCCCCCTGGAAGTCGATCGGGTTCACGATCTCCACCGGTCCGCCGCCGTTCTCGACGAAAGCCCGCAGTCGGTTGTCCTCCATGGCGGCGAAGTCGCCGACTTGAACGATAGTCGATGCGTCACCAAACGCGCCGTCTCTCCGCACTTGCATCGCGCCCCCCTCGAGCACAACCCGGCCCTGGAAGGTGCTGGGGTTGTTCGTGTCGTCGTTCTCCAAGACTTGTGTGCCGTCCTCAATTGTCAGCGTGCCGCTGCCCACCAGAGCGCCGCGGTAGCGGACAACCGCGCCCAAGCCGCTGCGAACCGTCCGCCCCCCCTCACCCGGCGACACGCGCAGGTCGTTGTAGATGAAGTCGGTGCCGGAGGCGACAACCAGCTCCGCGAAGTCCGCGCTGCCCGGTTGGCCGAGGACAATCTCCCCCCGCCCGAGCGGCCCCCTTGTCAACGCGGGTTCGTTAAGAAACGCAGTCGACACCGAGACGCTCGCGTTCTCGATTGTCGTGTTGCCGGTGTAGCTGCTGTTGCTGTTTCGGCCGCCGTTGACGACGTACCGCCCGAGCGCCGTCGAACCCGTGTAGTTCACGCCGCCTGCGGAACTGCCGTCTCGGATGCGAGCGTTGACGGTGAACGCCGTGCCTGAGTCATTGGTCAGCGTGATATCGTTGGAGATCGTGACGCGGCTATCGAGGCTATGGTTTGCAGCGGAGTCGGCGTCCACCGTCACGCCGCTCAGCAGCGTTAGCTCGAAGTCTCCGCCAACGCCGTTAGCACCCAAAAGGCTTAAGTTAGAGTCGGCGTCGGCGTTAAAGTTGATGCTGTCGATGGTCGCGTCGCCGTTGAGCCTGGCTGTCGCGTCGGCATTCGACGGATCAAAGAAGATGACGCTGTCGCCGTCCGTGAACGGCGTGTCGCCGACCCAATTCGCAGCGGTCGTGAAAAAGACATCGCCGCCGCCGCCGTCCCAGGTCAACGTGTCGGCGGTGGCCCTGCCTCGCAATCCGAAGCCCACGCAGACCGCGATCAAAGTGAATAGGCCCGTACGCAGAATGCTCATGGCAGACGACTCCTGATCTCGAGTGGCCTGTCCCGGTCACGTGCGCCTAGGTCCGCCCCAGCCACGCTACCGGGTCATAACCACCGAAAAGTTCCAGAGAAAAGTGTCGTAGCGGCTCGACTTGTTGGGGCCGACCGCCACGTAAATCTTGTCGCCTCGGCTAAGCCCGGGCAGGTCGACATCAAAGGTGACCCGCTCGGTCCCGTAGCCGGTCCGCCGAAAGTCGGCGGGTCGATCGTTGACGTGCACCATCACATCGATTCCGAACTCGTTGGTCATGAGTTCGGCGTCGACTTCACGCCGATCGCAGCGAGTAATCCAGCTCTCGGCGATCGCGTAGTCCCCGTCTTCCGGAACCTGGAACGCGACCACCGGGCCGTGGCCGAAGTCGTGCATCGGGCTCGACTCGGCATCGGGCCCCGGGTGCCCGCCGACGTCGCGTAGGTTCAACGATTTTGCCGGTGGCGGCGCGGGGAACACGCCGGCGCCGTTCGTTGTGTAGCCCCAGGTACCGTTCCAGGCGAGGCCGCTGTAATGCGCCGGGTCGCCGTGAGGCCCGTTGGCGTTCCACAGGTAAGACCACCGCGGCGACGGGCAAACCCCGTTGGGCACGCTGGCGAGGAAGTCGTTTCGGAAGTTGCCGAGGAGTTCCCCGCGAGTCCGCCCTCGCTGCGGGGCAAGGGCCCGCGTGAAGCGATCGGCGTCGATTCCTTCTTGCTCCGATGGCGCCAGTAGCCTGCTGCCGCTAGTGCGGACGGCGCCCCCGGTCAGAAGGTGACGGTTCTCGGCTGGCTTGCCGGTGGGCGAGACGATCACCTCGCCATCGAAGACGACCACGTCCGACTCCCCGTCGGCGCGAGCCGCCACTCCAAACTCGGTGCCCAGGTCAAGGATCCGTGCCGAGTCGGTGCGGACCGCAAAGCCGACCGCGTCTGGCGGGACCTTGGCCGATAGCCGACCCGAGTCGAGCCTCAACTCCATATCCGAGAGCAGCCGCACCTTGGCCGGAGCCTGAAGCACCACCCTGGCGCCGGTCCGAAAGACTATCTCAGCCAAGCCCGACTCGAGCCGCATCCGCGCCCCCGCGGCGAGCGCTGTGCCACTGGGCAGGGCTGGCTCGCGGCCATGCCAAACCGCACCGTTACTGTCGTACAGCACCGCTACGGCGTCCAGGACCGCCGCACGCTGCGGGGGCGTGGTGGCGGTACGCGCCGCCGCTTTCATCGCCGTTGGTTCGATTGCGGGCGGAGCGTTCACTTGCCGCAACGCCACGGCGGCGCCGACCAGCAACAGAGACGCGGCAGTAGCCGCTCCCAACCACTGCCGCCAAGCGCCAGTGCCACGCGGCTTTGTGGCGCCACCCCGGGAAGGCCCCGACCCGACCGGACTCGACGAGACCGGACTCGACGGGGTGACGGTCGCGATGGGCGTTGATAGCAGGACGTCGATCAGCGTGCTGTTCGCCCGCTTGGCGCGGGCGGCGAAGTGCAGGTCTTCGTCGAGGCAAACGAGTTCGACGAAGTCCCGCAGCCGACGCGGGTCCTCGCAGAGCGTGCGATCGAGCGCGGCGATCTTGCACGGTGTCATCGCGTCGCACAGGAAATCGTGCACGAGGGCTCGGAAGTCGTCGTTATCCAGCGTCATGTGGCGTGCGCCTCCGAGGCAAGCGAACGCCTGATGCAATCCAACAACCAACCGCGGAGCCGCTTGAGCGAGTTATGTACGCTCTGCGGCGTCCGGCTTAGCGACGCGGCAACTTCGCGTACGGGCGCCCGTCGGGTGTAGCACTGCTCGATCAAGTCGCGGTCTTTGCCCCCGAGCTTCTCGATGCAATCCGCTAGCGCCTGCCTTCGGTCTTCGCGTTCGGTGGTCGGCATCTCGTGCAAGGTATCCGCTAGCAGCTGGTCGAGTTGATCGCTCAGAACCAGGCGGTGGCTCTTGCGCGTGCGCAGGAAGTTGCGTGCTTCGAGGCGCGCCACGCCGCATGCCCAGTTGAAGAAGTCGCGTGACGGGTCGAACGCGTCGTACTTTCGCCACAGCACGATGCTCGTTTGCTGCAGCAGGTCGTCGGCGTCGTTCATGTCGCGGACGATTATGTGGATGTAGCTGTAGAGGCGGGCCTGGATGCGCTGAAGGTGCTCAGCGAACTCACGTTGCTTCGCGTCGCTGGCTCCTGCTTCTTTTCCAGTCGTCGCCCTGAAATCGTCCACTACTCTGCGTCTCCGCGTGCCCTGTACCGGGCGGGTAAGCCCGCGGCCGAGGGGCCTTCCTTGCTGTCGCCAACCTGCTGTCGCCGACCCACCTAGCCGAGTGTGCGATTGCCGCACATGCCGAAGAGTACGGGCAGGCAAGCCAACAGCGCCGTTGCGGGTTCGGGGATCACTGTGCCGAGAATTCGGATGCTGTCGATCTGCAGGTTGTCGTTCGAGTTGGGTGGTGTATTTCCGGGAGCTGGTTCGGCGAAAAAGAAACGAAGCTCGCCTGTGCCACCCGTGTTCCACGGCACGCTCGAGTCGGTGGCCACGAGGTTTTCCGCCGTGAGATCGATCGCGTAGGTCGCCGGCGGAACTGTCCCCGGCTGCGTCGTGATCAACCCTCCGTCGATGATCTCAACGGAGCTGTCACTCGATTTGCGGTAGCCAAAGGCCCACTCGGATCCCGCCTTGTTGGACGCCCGCACGGTGATCTCAACGCCCGTAATCGTGTAGGACGTGCCGGGGGCGGCGGTTCCGAGATCGATGTCGAAGCGTGTCGGCGAGCCGAAAGTCACCGAGCCGTGCAAGTCGTTGTTCACCGCCGCCGATACGAGTTCGCTAAAGCCGTTGTAGGACCAACCTGCTGAGCCCGCAGTGCCGCCGATGGGCGTGAACGCGGACGCATCTTGATCAAACGTGACGGCGGGATGGACCTCTTCGAATTGCGAGTCGCTCGACGGAATGGTTGGTACGCTGCCGGTGCCGGGGCCGGAGCCCGCTCGTTGAAAATCCAGCTCAACGAGCGTGATAATCGCTGCTGAAACAGCGGCTGGTGCGAGCAACGAGCCCGCAAAGAAAAGAGCAGCGGCGAGCCTCTTCATTAGCCTTACCTCAGGGTCAATCAGTAGCGTCGATCGGTGATAAGCGATGAGTTCGGGCTCCGGCATAAGCCAGCGTTAACCCTCAGTAGAGGAGTCGTGGTCAGCGTCGCGGTATTCACCCAAAAAAGCAGGAAACATGCAAATATCTGGCGAAATCGACTGACTCCCGCGATTTCCATCCTCGACGACGCGCGTCTGCAATCGCAATCTCCAACCGCCGGGAGTGGATCAGCCAGCTGCGTGATTGCAATGCTTCGACGCGGCCGCCGCCGTGTGTCCGCAGCCGCCAGGCAAGACGCAGGCGTTCAGCACGAAGCGAATGTCGCACAAATGCAGGAAGAGCTGGCTGTTGTACCCCGCCTGACGCCCAGCAGCTTCTCATGCGCCGTAGTAGGCAGCGTCGGCAGGGTCATCGGCTTCGCGGCAAGCCGAATTTCACATTGCGACCATCGGTTGCCTTTGCATGCGACCGCGCCGCAATTAGCCACCTGGGTTGTGGTCAGCCGCACGCCTATCCAGGCGACTTCTCGCCCGATTCCGCTGTGATTCTCGGTGAATTGCCCCCAGCCACCGACGAATATTAAGCTGCAGGGGCTAAAGCCGCTGCTGTAAACCGGCCTCATCGAGCCCCGCCCGCTGACGCCCTACGACGGGGTTGCCGCTCTTTTCGTCGCAGACGACTTCCGCACTACGCGGCATTCCTGCTCACACATTCAACTTGTCTGCGAGACCTGCGCCAATGAAGACGCGCCGATTGCTCTTAGCATCGCTTTGCGGGCCAGCCCTTTTCCTGGGCTCCGCAGTAGTCGCCTCGACGCCGCCGAATGTGCTGCTGATCGTTACCGACGACCAGGGTGCGCAGATGGGCGCGCTTGGGACACCGGGGCTGTCGACGCCCAACATGGACTCAATCGCCGCGTCCGGCGTGCTATTCCAAAACGCTTTCGTCCCGCACCCAACCTGCTCGGTCTCACGGGCCTCGATCATGACCGGCACGCTGCCGCACACGCACGGCACGCTGGTCAACGTGAACGAGTTCTTCGGCCCCGACCCGACAGCCGAGGCTTGGTTCGCCAACCAAAACTCACCCTACAACCGCAACACCATCGACACCGAGCTCCCAACCCTTATCGAGGAGCTCGATGACGCTGGCTACCGCACGGCCGTGACGAGCAAGCTGCACTTGTCGACGCACGATCGGTTCCCATTCGATGTCTGGATCGACGGCGAAGTCAATGGCACGGACGTGGCCTCGGGGCAGGCGGCCACGTTGCAGCAGTTTATGTCCGATAGCTCCGCGCAGGGCGACCCGTTCTTCGCGATGGTGAACATCCGCTCGCCGCACCGCCCGCTGAACAACTTTCAGACGAACTCGCAGCCCGACCCCGATCCGAATGTGGTTGAGATCCCGGACTCCTTGCCGGACACGCCGGCTGTGCGGGATGACTGGGTCCGCTACTTGAAAGCGATCCAGCGGACCGACGACATCGTGGGCGAGGCGCTGCAGGCTCTCGATGCGAGCGGGCAGGCGGAGGACACGGTCGTTATCTTTATGGGCGACCACGGCCCCGCTTATCACTCGGCGAAGTGGACGCCCTATGACTTCGGCCTTCGCGTGCCGATGGCGATCAGCGGCCCGGGCGTCCGGCAGGGGGCGGTAACGACGGAGCTCGCCTCGTCGCTCGACTTGATGTCGACCATCCTCGACCTCGCCGGCGAAGACATCCCGAGCGTTCAGCACGGGGAGTCGCTCGCCGGGGTGCTCGCCGATGCCAACGCTAAGGTTGATCGCGACTACGTGGTCGGGGAGCTGATCCACCCGAGCGGACTGCAGGAGCGATCGATCCACGGTCAGCGGTACCACCTCATCCACCGCAGCAACACCTCGGGCGCCCGCTTGGTACCGGCCGACAACGACAGCGGCGTCGCCGTTTGGGGCAACGGCGTCTACCAGGAAACGATCGATCAGCAGGCGCAGTTCCCGGCCCAGTTCGAGCTGCTCCGCCAGATCGACAACGGCGACCTGGGCGGCACGCCGCTGACCGTTGAGCTTTACGACCTCGAGAACGACCGCTGGGAGATGAACAACCTGGCGGACGACCCCGCGTTCGCGCCGCACGTCAACCGGTTGAGCGTCGCGTTGCAGGTATCGGCGGTGCGAACCGGTGACTCGGCGGTGAACCTGTTTGCGACGTCACCCGCGCCGCCCTCCAACGCCCCAGCGAGCGGCGCCGACAACTTCGACGGCGGGGCCGGGGCGCTTGACGCGCGGGCCGGCTGGACGACGCGGGTCTTGGGCAACGACGACACGGACCTGACAATCGGCGGGGACGTGGTCGACGCCCCGCCCGGCGCCCGCGCCTTGGCGACCTTCGACGGGGTTGAACTCGGTGGCGGCGACGACTTCGTGGTTTCCACGTCGGTTCAGTTTAACGGGACCGGCGTCGGCGGCGGTGTCGTCTTCGGCTACACCGACGCCGATAACTTCTTCGAGTTCCAGCTGCTTGACGGCCGCTCGTCGCCCGGCGGTCTTAACAAGGATGTTCGCCTGCGGCAGCGCTCCGGCGGGGGCGAAACACAACTGCTCTTCGAGAACGGCCTGCCCAACTACGCCGGCGGCTGGTACGACGTCGAAGCCGCCTACACGGCCGAGCTGATGACGCTCGATCTCACGATCGAGGACCCGTTTGGCGACGTCTGGTTCCAGGAGAGCGTGGCCCTCGACGGAGCGATCGATTTTGGCAGCCTGTTCGGGATCAGTTCTTGGTCATCGAACACGGCAGAGTTCGACGACTTTACGATTGATCTGACTGCGGGTTCGGTCGCCGACTTTGGCCTGCTGGGCGACTTTAACAGCGACGGATTTCTGACGCTGGCGGACCTCGACCTGCTGGTCGCCGCCTTCGGCGCCAGCACCCCGGCGACGAGCCAGTTCAACCTGGCGACGCCGGACGAAATGATTGACGACGCCGACGTGACGGAGTGGCTCGGCGTGATTGTGCCGCTGGTCAACGGTGTCGGCCCGGCGGACGGAGACTACAATCTAGACGGAGTCGTCGACGCGGACGACTGGCTCGCGTGGCGGAGCAACTTCGGCGTCGGCGGCGCCGGGTTGGCCGCGGACGGCAACCTCGACGGCGTGGTGAACGCCGCCGACTACACGGTTTGGCGTGACAGCTTTATCGCCGCGACGCAGGCGGCCGGCGCCCCGGCCGCGGCGCCGGAGCCCTCGGCCGCCGCCACCATTACGCTGGCGCTCGCCGCCTGGTCGTCGACCCGGCGACGGCGCCGGTCTCGCGCGACCAGTTGAGCAGGTGACGCACGTGAAACTTTGCCTGCGGACGTTGGTGGTCCCTGTCGTGACGGCATGGGTCTCGGCGATCAACGGCGTGGCGGCTCCGGCCGCCGCCCCGGCGGGCCGGCCGAACGTGCTGCTCATGATGGCGGACGACCTCGGGTACGCGGACCTCGGCTGCTACGGCGGGGAGATCGAAACGCCGCATCTCGACGGGCTGGCGGGGGCAGGCGTCCGCTTTAGCCACTTCCGTGTGACGCCTATGTGCACGACGTCACGCGTGGCGTTGATGGCCGGCATGCCCCTCATGCGATCGGGCGGGGGCGACTACAAGCACTCGGCGCCGCTGCCGGCCGTCCTCCGCCGGGCGGGGTACCGGACGATGATGGTCGGCAAGTGGCACGCCGGCAAACCCGACCCGCGGTCGCGCCGCCTCTTCGACCGGGCCTTCGGTTTCCTTGGCGGCATGTCAGACTGCTTTGTCGGCGGGGACGACTGGTTCCTCGACGCCGAGCAGTATCGGGACTTCTCGCCCGACTTCTACGCGACGGACGCTTTTGCCGACTACGGCGTCCGATTCATGCGTGAGGCGCTTGAGCAGGATCAGCCGTTCTTCCTGTACGTGGCGTTCAACGCGCCGCACCACCCGTGCCAGGCGCCGCGTGCAACCGTCGAGAAGTACCGCGGACGCTACCGCCGCGGGTACGAGTGGTTCCGCCAGCGGCGTTTTGAAAGGCAGCAGGAACTCCGGTTGGTCGGCGCCGACCTGACGCCGTCCGAACCGGGCACGGAGGCACGCCGCTGGGACGAGTTGCCCCGCAAGCGGCAGCGCATCGAGGCCAACCGGATGGCCGCCTACGCCGCAGCGGTGGATGAGGTCGACCAGTCGGTCGGCCGGCTGCTCCGGTTCCTCGACGAGTCTGATATCAGCGACGAGACCCTCGTCCTGTTCTTGTCGGATAATGGCGGAGACTACAACAACGGGTCGCTCCACGGCGACGCGAGGCAGGTGCCCTGGAAGCCGCGGAATAACCCTTCGTCAAGCAACGGTTGGGCGTCCGTCAAGAACACCCCGTTCCGGTCTTACAAGCACTCATGCTACGAAGGCGCACTCGCGGCGCCGCTGATTGTGCGGTGGCCAAACGGCGCCGACCTCCAGGCCGGTTCGATCGTTCATGAAACGTGCAGCATCACCGACCTGTACCCAACCTTGTTGGACGTCGCCGGGGCCGACTACCCGGAGGAGTTCGACGGCCACCCCGTGAGGCCGCTGGTCGGCGCCTCGCTGACGCCGCTGCTGGCCGCCAACGGCGAGCGTTCCACGCCGCCCGCCTTCTTCCGCTACAACTACTCGCGGGCGTGGGTCGAAGACGAGTGGAAGGCCGTTAGCCTGTACGGTGGGCCGTGGCAGCTGTTCAACTTGACCAAAGACCGGGGCGAGCGCGTCGACCTCGCCAGCGCCAACCCGCTGAAGCTGGCCAACCGCGTCAAGAAGTGGGAGCGCTTTGCTCGCGAATCGGGCGCGCCAACGCAACCCACCGGCGACCGCCAGCATGAGTGGGGTTGGCACCGGAAGCTGATGGTTTGCCCCGCGCTCACCGACTTGCGTAACGACTTCGAGGCCGTTGATGGAGGCGTGCGCGTCACCCTCCGCCTCGAGCTTGACAAGGCCATCGACTTCCGGGAAACCCGCGGCAAGAAGATCCGCCTGTTCGCGGTTTCGGACGAAGACACGCCCGTCTGGCAGGCGGATCCGGACCAATCCCACCCCGCCCAAGGACGCAAGGCAATCGTGTTTGACGACGTCCCCCTGCTCAAGCCCGACCGACAGTACTATGTACTATGGGAGCCGGGTTGGGTCCGCGTTGGCGGGCAACCCGTGCGTTCACTTAACGACGGGGCCTACTGGTGGCGTTTCCGCACGCCGCCTGCCGGCCGGTGAGCCGCCTCGGTGTTGGCGGTCGCCAGCTAAGCCAGCCAATCCAAGCGTAGCCGAGTGAACCTCATGCGCACTCTCCCCATCTCCGCGGACCGGGTGACAGCAAGCCGCCCTACCCTCGCGTTCGCTACCATCCCCCTGGCGGGCGCGCTGGCGTTCTCACTCACGGCATTCTCTCCGGCGTTTTCAATTGCCGAGTCGGGCCCGCCGCGGCAGCCCGCCGGCGCCGAGGCCCGCCACACCGCTCCCGACACATGGGCGGGGTCGCTGCCCTCCAAGTCGCCGATGCCGATGCGGCTGCAGTGCGGCCCCACCCGCCAAGACAAGTACGTCGCGATGTTCTACTTCGTCTGGCACGGCGCCCACAGCAAGTCCGGACCGCACGACGTCTCGCTGATCACCGCCGGCGGGCCCGAGGGACCGGATTGGGGGCCTCCCCGGGCTTTTCATCACTGGGGCGAACCCGAGCTCGGCTATTACCTGTCAACCGACACCTACGTCTATCGCCGCCATGCCACGATGCTCTCTGACGCCGGCGTCGACGTCGCCGTGATCGACGTCACGAACGGGGCGATCTACGAGCAGCAGGTCAACACGCTGTGCCGCACGTGGATGGCAATGCGTCGTGAAGGCAACCGCACGCCGCAGATCGCCTTCCTGACGAACAGCAGCAGCGCTAGCGTGGTCCAGCGCCTGTACGAGAGGTTTTACCAGACGAAGAAGTTCCCCGACCTGTGGTTCCCGTGGCGTGGCAAACCGCTCATGCTCGCAAAGCGAGAGGGCATCCCTCAGGCGACTGCCGACTTCTTCACGCTGCGACAATCGTGGGCTTGGTCGAAGTCGGCCTGGTTCGGCGACGGGCGCCTCAAGTGGTGCTGGATCGACGACTACCCTCAGAAGTTTGGCTGGCGCGTCGCGGGCGAGGCGGAGCAAGTCTCCGTTTCGGTCGCGGGCCACCCGACACGCAACATCGGCCGCAGCAATCGCCGCGGCCAGCAACCCTCCGCCCGCAAGACGCGGCCCGACCGGGGTCTCTACTTCCGCGAACAGTTCAAGCACGCGCGGCGTCTGGACCCGGAGCTGATCTTCGTAACCGGCTGGAACGAGTGGGTCGCCCAGCGGTTCGTCCACGGCGAGACCAAGTCCCACGGCAAGAAGTTCCTCGGCCGCAAACTAGAGCCGGGTGACACTTACTTTGTCGACCAGTACGACCAGGAGTTCAGCCGCGACATCGAGCCCATGCGTGGCGGCCACGGCGACAACTACTACAAGCAGCTCGTCGCCGAGGTCCGGCGGTTCAAGGGCGTCGGCCGCGTGCCCGACGCGAACGGCCCCCACGCGATCGTGGTCGACGGCGCCTTCAGCGACTGGGCGCCCGTCACGCCCGAATACCGTGATGAGGTCGGCGACACCGCGCACCGCAGCCATCCCGGCTGGGGGTCGACCGGATCACTGGCCGACGCGACCGGGCGCAACGATTTCGTTTCGACACGCGTCGCCTACGACGCCCAGAACGTCTACTTCATGGCGAAGACCCGCGGGCCGATCCGGCCCGACCGCAGCGGAGCCTGGCTGATGCTGCTGGTCGACGCCGATCAAAACCGCCGCACCGGATGGCTGGGCTACGACTTCGTTATCGCACGCCAGCCCGGCCAAGGCGACGCCCATACGCTGTACGCCCTCGACGAGGTTGACGGCCGCCGACGCACGCGGCGCCTCGGCCGGGCGCCCTCGGCGCTGGCCGGCAATCAGCTTGAGTTGGCCGTGCCGAGAGCGCAGCTCGCAGCCGGCGAGCCGCTCGCTTTCGACTTCCACTGGTACGACAGCAACGAACCGCTTACAAGCGAGGAAGACCTCAAAGAGCGGGGCGATAGCGCCCCGAATCGTGACTTCAACTACCGCTACCTCGGCGCCGACGAGTAGCGGCCAACGGGTCATCCCACCCGCGTTGTCCAGTCGGTCGGCGATCAGGCGTACTCGCTACTCTTGGTAGATACAGAACTGGTTGAAGACGAGACCGGCGTCCAGCAGGTACAACGTAATCTCGATCTGGCCGCCCGCGTGCTTCTCGGTCGCTGCCTCGGAAGTCATGTACCCGCGGATCTGATTGTTCGACCACCAGTAGCGGATCTTCTGCCCGGCGAGGTCCCGCACGCGGGTCGGCCCGCCATTGATCCGCACCGCGTACCGCAAACCGCCGCCTTCGTTGATCGGGTACGTTGGCAAGAAGCGGGCGAAGAGCGAGTACTCGCCTCGGGGAAGCTCTAGCTTGAAAGCCGCCGATGGCAGCCCGTCTAACTCGTCGGGTGAGTACGAGGCGTTCCCGTACGGGGTGAGGGTCAGCCCGTCGTCGATCCCTAGGTCGGGGATGGAGTGGATGCTGGCTTGGCCCGCGGTAGAAATCGCGTGCGCGGCCCCGGCCGAGACAACGGCAACCGGCTCGTCCCGCGGCTCGACGCGCGGAGCACGGATGCCGGGGTCGGTGAACTCATAGTACCGGGCCGGCGCTTGCATCTTCTGCATGCCGCTGGTGACAAGGCTCATCATCCCACGCCACTTGCCGTCGGCCAGGCTCGCGTTGTACTCCTGAGTCAGCCCCTTCAACCGTTGCAACGCCGCGTCGTCTCGTTTTAACACGTGCCGATTCATAAGCGCTGAACCGACGACCGGGTAATAGACCAGTTGAAAGTAGGCGTCGCGCAGGCGCCTTGGAATCGCCTCGCGCAGGCCCGCGACACGCTCAGACAACCCCGAGTAGGCGTTGAGCCGCTCGCGGGCTTCGAACGGCCTGAACGCGATCTCTGGAAGGTGCTCGGGCCGGCCGTATTGCCCCAGGCGGTAGTACGAGCGTTTGATGTCGGCGATCTCGGCGCCCAATTGCGGTCCGAAGATGCCCGAATACCATTCCGCGACAAAGCCGCCGGCTCTGCCGGGCGGCAACGCGGACGGGTCCCACGCCATCGAGAGGAAGAAGTCGGTTTCGACCTCCATCGGTTTGATGTCGCCGACGTTCAGTATCCAAAAATCCCTGGCGCCATTCTCCCACGCCTTGGTCAGCTCGTAGGACATCACGGTCGGAGAGATGCTCGCCAACCAAAGGTTGCGCCAGCAGCAGACGTGGTAGTAGATCCCGTGGCGGGCGTTCTGCTCCAGTTCGCTCGGCAGTGGCAGCTGGCGGATGTAGCCCATGTTGTCGTCCGGCCAGACAACGGTCACGTCGCGCGGTACACGCAGGCCGCCCCGGTACAGCTTGAGGACGTCTTTGTAAGGGCAAAAAACCTGGGGGACCCCAACAGCGGGGCCGATCGATTCGGTCAGCAGGCGGCGCTGGGCGGGTATGATCTGGTCGCGGACGACGGCGACCCTCTGCTCGGTTGTCTCGGCGCCGCGGCACGACATAGGGCCGTCGTGGGTGCCGCGGATGCCGAGCGTGTACACGCTCTCGTAGGCGGCGCTCTCTCGCACGCGTTCGCGCCAGTACTCGGTCATCTGCTCGCGATTGACGCACCAGTCCCACTTGCCGCGTTTCGTGCCGTCTCCCGGCCGCCAGCGGCGCCACTCGTCAATGTTGTTGCGGAGCATCGGCTCGCAGTGGCTGCTGCCGACGATGATTCCGTAGTCCCGCGCGACGGCGGGGTTCTTCGGGTTCGCATAAAACGCCCTGGTCCCTTCGTGCATCGCCGGCCAAATGGTGTTCGCTTTCAACCTTAGAAGCAGCTCGAAGACTCTTGCATACGTCTTGGGGCCGATGTTCTTCTCGTCTTTGTCGATCTGGCTAGCCGCCCAGGGCCGCAGGGCCCACCTTTCGTCGTTCAGAAATATCCCTCGGTACTTGACCGAGGGGCCGTCAACGAGCCGACCGATATCAATCGCGAGTCGTGCCCGCGGAGCGGGGGGCACGTCGGCCCACCAGTGCCAGGGAGAAACGCCCAACCGCCGGCACAACTCCATGACACCGTAAGCCGTGCCTCGTTTGTCGCTTCCGACGACAACCAGGACGTTGCTTACCACCGGGCTGCGGGGCGAGATATCTTGTAGGAGGTACGACTCCCACTCGCCTTCAACAGCAGAAAAATCGACCCCGCTCCTACTCGATAGTTCCTGGACAATCGGGCTCCCTGCGGCGCCCACGACGATGAGATTCTGCAGGGACTTGGGCAGCGATGCCCTACGCTCCGGCTTGCGAGCAGAGAGGCGCTCGATGTCACTGGCCAACAGGTCGATAGCCGTTGGAACGGGGGCGATCTCCTGTTCGCCCGCTACGATGCGGATCGTCACGGCCTTGTCGGCGATTACGACCTCAGCCGTAGCGGCGACCGCGTGCAAAAGAACCGTCGCGACAAGAGTGATTGGCAGGAGCGTTCTAAGCATGGCGTACTTCTTATCGGCGCTTCGACGAGGAGCCCATCCGACAACGGCCTTGGCGTGCGACGCTAGCGGTAAAGCGCTAGCCAGTTCATTCGCCTTGGCTGTCCCGGAACGCGGCGATCGCCGCATTAACCTTCTTCATGTACGGGGGCGCGTCGCATGGGTACGCATCGAAAAGAACGTCCGCATCGGTAAACCTAGGATCCCCGGTCCGAGCGAGATAGCTGGTTAACCGGGCGCGGAGCGCTGCGGCGATTTCGGCGTGCCCCGGTTCATCCGCGAGGCTCTTGATCTGATACGGGTCGGCGTCGCAGTCGTAGAGTTCTACTGCCGGGCGCTTGGCGTAGCAGAGGTCGTAGTAGCGGCCGACGGCCGCGGCGTCTCGGTGGTCAACCATGAACAGCTTCGAGGGACCGTCGCAATCGGAGTGGCGGCCGCGCGGGTGCGTCGAGCCTTCGGGCACGCCCGCCGGCCAGCGGTCGGGCGCCAGGTTGAGGATCAGCAGCCACCGATCGGTGCGTATCGAACGCGAGGGGTACCCGGCGATTGACGGGAACCCCTGGCTGACGGTGTGCCGCTCCCTGCCGCAGACAACCGAGTCGCGTGCCGGGTCGATCCGTCCGCTGCCGGGGTCGGCCAGAATCGGGACCAGGCTCTCAGCGGTCATCGCCTCCGGGGCGTCAACCCCGCCGAGTTCCAGCAGCGTGGGCGCAAAGTCGGTTAGGGACACAAAGTCCGTTACTTTGCGGCCCGGCTTGATCCGCCGCCCCCATCGGACCGCCAGCGGCACGCGAACGCCGTAGTCGTACAGGTTGGTCTTGCTACGCGGGAACGGCATGCCGTGATCGCCCGTAACGACGATCACCGTGTTCTCGAACTCTCCCCGCTTCTTGAGCATCTTGACCGCGTTGCCCACGAGCCGGTCCCAACGTTCGACAAAGTGGTAGTAGTCGGCGATGTCGTTGCGGACGACTTCGTTGTCCGGCAGGAAGTCGGGCACGGCCACGGCCGCCGGGTCGATGCCCGATTTGGCGCCCTGCCCCGGTTTGTAGGGTCGGTGGGGCAACCCGGAACCGTACCAGAAGCAGAAGGGCTTCTTCGGGTCGCGGTTGTCTAGAAAGGCCTTGAACGGCATCCCGGGTCCGCAGGGCGGCTCGGTGTAACCGCCGTCCTCGTATGAGCCGGGCCCCCATGACTTCGAATAGTGACCGATCTCGTAGCCGCTCTCCCGCAGCAGGAACAAGAAGTTTGGCTCAGACGCCGGCAGGGCGCCCCACAGGTTCGCCGCAGGGCCGAGGCGGTAGAAGTGTTGCCCGGTAATCACCGCGCTGCGGCACGGCGAGCAAGACGGCGCGGGGGCGAACGCCTTCTCGAACAACACGCCCTCTTGGGCGATCCGGTCGAAGACGGGCGTGCGGACAACCTCGTCTCCGTAGGCGCCGGCGTGGGGCCAGCCCCAATCGTCGGCCATGCAAAAGAGGATGTTCGGCCGCGCTGCGTCATCCGCAACCGCCTCCTCGGCATGGCCCAGCATCAGGGCAGAAGCGATGCCAAGGATGAGCCAAAGCGTGCCAGCGCCGATGAGTCGTTCTCTCTTCGGTATCATCGTCTAGTCGGAATCCAGGGTCTGTCTGCTTGCAAGCGGCAAGTCTGTTGATTGTAGCTGCTCACCGATCATAGCTCCGACCCGCAGCCCGCTGAGGATACCGGCTGCCCGGTCGGCCGGCGGGATGCCCTGCGGGTTGTGCCTCATCGCTGATTCTCGGTCTCCGGCGCTGTGTCGAAAGGCTCCGCGAACTCAACCATCACGGCGGAGAGCCGAGGGACCTCCAAGGGCAACCTGCCATCTTGATCGAAAGACGCGGCTTGCGCGGCTCCGAGCGGTCCGGCATGGAACTGAACAGTGCGGCCCGGCTGGGCGATTATCGCGCAAGTCTGATCGGAAGGCGTGTAGTTGACAACGACTTGCGCAGACTTACCTGACGAAGTCCAGCGGCTGGTAAACAACGACGGGAAGTTGAGCTTAGCCCCCTTCGGCGTGGTCATCGGTAGGTTACCGAGCCCTTCTAGTTTCAGCGGCTTCAGCATGCGGCCATAAACGAGATAGGGCTTGCCGGCGCCGGTCCTCCAAGCGTTGAGGTTGCGGACCAGCGTGGCAGCCGCGTCGTGGTCCGGGCCGGGCGTGTCCCACGGGGTCCCCCAGTCCCAGCCGATCTTGCCACCGCCCCGCAGCACGACCGTCATCATGTCACCGGCGGTAAAAGCGTACGCCAGCCGCTGGTTGAGGTTCAACGGGGAGCGGGCGTAGTCGACGCAGGCGCGTGTGCTGTTCTGATTGCCCATGAAGTTGTTCACGTACTCGTGGTTGAGGTACGCGTACGCGGGTACGGGAACGGCGAAGCGCAGATTGATGTTGAACCGCAGGTCGTTGAACAGCAGGTGCGGGACGAAGGGCTCACCCGCCGCGGATTCACAGCCGATGAGCACCTTCTTTCCGGACTCCGCGATCTTCTCGTTTGCGCGTGCGTAGATGCGGCTCATCGCGGCGTTCTGCCAAGGGCCCGGCGCAGGAGGGTGGCCGTGGTGCCGCGCGTAGCACCGCGAGCAACAACCGCCGAGGTTCTGGTCGAAGTACTGCAGGTAGTCGACTCCGGACGGGAGCACCTTCGCGATTTCATCGACAACCACGTCCTGCACCCAGGGGTTCGCTGGGCACAGGTCGTACCCGCGGCGTTGCCCGTTTGGGCCAACGCAGACGCCGTTCTCGGCGAGCGTCATATCTGGGGCGACGTTCGAGTAGTTGAAGACG
Organism: Planctomycetota bacterium; assembly: GCA_039188275.1. Lineage (GTDB taxonomy): Bacteria > Planctomycetota > Planctomycetia > Pirellulales > Lacipirellulaceae > JBCCQL01. The sequence continues at coordinate 3,984 of JBCCZD010000009.1, read as the reverse complement.
CGCTGCTCGACGAACTCTTCCTCCATCGAGTAAGAAGGGTCCGTGTTGCTAGTCGTGGTGTAGGCGACGCCGCTGGCGTAGAGCCCCAGCAGGTGCCCCTTGTCGTGCAGCCCCTTCACGAATTGGCCGAAGTCTTCCGTCCCGCCATACGGCGGCCAAACGTAGGGCGGAGCCCACGGCGCCGACCCCTCCCAGTGCATCAACAAGGCCAGGATCGGCGCGTCCATCTCACCGCCTAGCCGGCAGAGCGGGTCCAGCGCCCGCGTGTAGGGGAAGTACTCGTTGGGCGACATGTCGCCGCGGTCTCTCTCCCCGCGGACCGCGTACGTCACGACAACCGGTGAGGCCTCGAACCACTCGGGGATGTCGGGGTTGTCTGCTAGCCGCGGTGGGCGCGGCATGTTTGATGAGTCCCGCCAGTTGCGGTAGATGTCGGCCGCGTCGTACCAGTCACCCTCGAATCCCCCAAGCACCATGTCGAAAGGCATCTGGTATTCCGCGGAATAGCCCACGCCCGGGAACAACCGGAAATCGAGGTGGATCCCCCCCCGCCGGTGACGGTGGAACTCGACGCCCTTCGGGTGGCTTTGGTCGTCGTGCGCCGCGAGGTACAAGCCGGCGGCTTCGCCGTAGTAAGCCATGAACTGCATCGGGCAAGCGCCCGGGTAGACACCCCGCCAGCCCCGCTGCGGGTGTTCGATCGGTCGATACTTTAGCGGGCTCCTCTCGCGGAGCCGGATGTCCTCGATCACGGCCCCTTCCATCGCAGGCCAAAAAAGGCGTGCGTCTCCGCCTTTGGCAACCAGGTCATTCGGCACAACGACCGTTGGGAAGTCGATGTGGTCAATCAGCATACCCGTCCCGTTTCGCAGCGACAGACGCCAGTAGGTCATCGCGCTGCCGTTTGGCAGCCGCACCGTCACCGTGGCGTCAACGGGCCGGCCGTTGAGCCTCTTGTATGTCAGGACGACCTCCTGCCCGTCGCCGCGCGTCGCGCGGTCGGCGGCAAAGGACTCGGCGGACAACGCCGTGAGGTCGACCGGCGCGCCGTCGGTGTCGCGTAGCCGTACCGTGAAGAGCGACCGCCGCGCCGTCACACGGCGGATTAGCTCTCGCCCCCGGTGGACAAAGGACTCGATGTCCCCGTTCTCGCCATTGATGCGGAGCTCGATCTGGCTATTCGCTACCGTGATCGGCGCCGCGGCCCGGCAGCAGGGCGGCGCCGCGACGATGGCGGCGACCGCCAGAAGCACGTCCACGCGATTCGCCAGACGCCGAACCGAGCACGGGGCAATACGACTCAAGACGGTCATCCTCTACTCTCCGGTGCTTTTGCGTCTTCCGAGCCCATCCGTGCCTGCGATCCTCCCCGCGTTACCTGCGTTCGCTCGCCGGCGACAGGCCGCCGTCGCCGGCGGCTTGCGCCGGCGACGAGTACGCCGCCCATGCCCCGGCGACCTCCTCGCTCGGGAACCACGAAGCGTGCCCTTTATCTCCGGCAAACTCCGCGTACGGACTTACCTCCCGCGCGTTGGCACTGGCGAGCCAGCCCTCCTCGACATCGATGGAGCGGAGCTTGACGGCCCTCCTGGCGGGTCTGGCGCCGCGGGGCAACCGGAGCTTGATCATCGCCTCTGTCCATGGGATCACGACGTCATTCGCGGCCCACGCGCGCCAATCGGCGGGCGTTGTCTCGTCGACGTCGAAGTACATGCCAGCGGGCCAGTGGGTTTGACCGGGGAGCCAGACCCAAGCGCGGGGCGACCCCGCCTCGCGGGCACGAACAAAGTGTTCGCGGATGTCCTTGGGCTTCCTGTCCTGCGCGCCCATGAGATAAAGGCCCGGGACCCGCATCGCCTTGGCCTCTTCTACCATAAACCCTTTGGTGCTCGGGTTTGATCGCAGCGCGATGTGAAAGGCCAAGACGCGGGACGGCATGAAACGCACGAAGTCTTGGGTGACCCGCCCCCCCATCGAGTGGCCCCACAAGACCAGCGGGACGTGCTTCAACTCGGGGCGCCCCAGCGCGGCGCCAAACTGGTTGCAGGCGGCCAGGATGGAGAGCCCGTACCCGTTGCCCCGCACCCCCTTGGCCTCGAACTCGCAGTACATCATCGCGGCGCTGTTTCTGACGGCCATCTCCCGCCACTCAAGGTCGCGGTAGAAGAGGTGCTTCCCCGCGGCGCGCATGTTGACGACGAAGACCACGCTAATCGTTTGGGTGTCGTCAGGAACCCAGAGCCGGTAGCGGCTCTCAGCAACCAGCGGCGCCTTGCTCGACGCCACTAGCGTTGAAAAAAGCGTGCCTGACCTGCCTGGACTGTCACTCGCGGCATGCCGAGCGTCGCCCGCGAAGGCGTCGTTCACACCCCAGCATGCAACCAGTGCGACGGCTGCGGCTCTCAAGAAGCCGGCGCCCATATGTCTCTCGTCAGTTCGGTTGAAGAGTCAGCAAGTCGTCAAGCCGCGCTGCACCGGCGCCGGCTCGGCTACCACGATGCAGCCCTCGTGCGAACGCTGGAAATCGAGTCCGCACCGTATCGTTCCAACGTGAAGGACCCGGGACGCGAAACAAACAATGGCGCTGCCCGGTTCGCCCGATGTCGGGGCCTGGCTTGTCAGCACCGGCTTGGCACCGTCGACTCTATCACGACGGCGGCCAACCCGGCTCGCCAGCTGACGGCTCCCTCGAGTGAACAAGCGTCAGCCTGCCAGGCGGCGGCGTCACGGCAGCATTCTAGCATCAGGCCGCGTTCGCACGCATACGCCCGACGTTATCATTGTACTTGCTTGTCGGTTCCGCTTCGATAATGGGAGAGGCGGACAACTTCCGTCGCGGGTAAGCGTGAGCGAGAGGAAGTCCGTTGTTCTTGCGGCGCCGCCGCGAGCGGAGAGCGATGTGACCGGCCGCGGACGTCCCCCGGCAAGGGCAACAGCGGCGGCGACCATGAACGCCAACGCCGCGGGTTCGGGCGTCGACGCGGCTTCGGCGCGGGGAGGCGCAGGCGTCGGCAGCGACGCACCGAAGTTCGACCGCCAAAGCAGGTAGCCGTCTGCCGTCGAGTCGGGGCTGTTGCCGTCGCGCCAGGTGACGTAGTCCACGGCGTCGACCGTGCCGTCGTTGTTGTAGTCGCCTGGCAGTTGCGCGGCCCCGTAGAAGTCTAGCGCGGCCAGCAGGGCCCCTGTAATCGAGTCGGCGAAGCCCCCACCCGAGTCCAATTCTGGGCTCGGCGGAAGGAGCGTCACGTTGTTGTCGCCCTGATTCGAGATCGCGACAACATCGGGCGGACGACCACTCTCCTCCAAGAGCTGCAGTGTGCCTAACAGGTCATCGACGAACGCGTCGTTGCTGGTCCCAACCCCGCGGTTCGCCAAGTAGTAGAACTTCTTGCCCTGGGACTTTGTGTAGTCGTAAATCGCGAAGAAGCCGGTGCGGGCGTCGGGGAGCGCCTGAACCCGCCACGGCGCCGATTCGATGGCGCTGCCCCCGGTTGAGACATCGATCAGTGCGCGCGTGCGTTCGAAATAGGTATCCATTAACGGGCTCACGCTGGCTCGTTCCAGGCCATGCCGCGGCGAGAACGTCGTTACCGTTTCGGCCCCCAAAAACAGGGGGTCGGCGCCCCCCGCCACCACCGCCGTGATGGCGTCTTGGAGGTCCAGTTCGCCCTCGGCGACCCTCAGGCTGTCGTAGGCGATGGTGTGCGGGTTGAGTGTGCGTTCGAAGTTAACATCGCTGTCGAGCTGCGACTGGACGTCGAGGTACTTGCTCCACGCGGGCGAGTTCGTCCGCAGCCCGCCGAGGCCATCTTCGGCGTAAGAGACGGGCACAATAAGGTCGACGGCCGAGGGCCCCGTGCGTTTGACGATCCGCCTGACGTCGTCGGCGTTTGAGCCTGCGCTATTGAACCAGAATCCATGGAGGCTGTTCCGCGTAGCGCTCCAGCCCGCCGCTGACGAGAGGTCGCCGAGCGTATCAACCTG
>JBCCZD010000008.1:0-32366 GCA_039188275.1 Planctomycetota bacterium | reverse complement strand
TTTCTCCGGGTGGGGCTTGCCGAGCCAGGAGGGTCACCCCTCCTGCTGGTGAGCTCTTACCTCACCGTTTCACCCTTACCCCCCGTTGGCCGAAGCCTCGTGGGGGCGGTCTGCTCTCTGTTGCGCTTTCCCTGGCCTCGCGGCCGGTGGGCGTTACCCACCACCCTGCCCTGCGGCGCCCGGACTTTCCTCCCGCGGCCCCAGCGGATTGCTCCGCCAAGCCCGCCAGCGGTTGCCCGGCCCGCTCTCGACACCTTGAGCCTACCACGGGGTTGGATTGCTTGCGATCTACTGATTCTCCGGAAGGGCACACGCCGGCATGGCGGGGTTCGCCAGCTAGGCGGAGCCGCGATAAGTTGACTGCCGCCCGCCGCGTTCCTAGAGTGAAAGCCAGCAGAAAGGACCCTCTCGACGCTAATCCTCCAGATTCTTCCTACTTCGAGAGACCGACCCGATGTACGGCGAACTCATTCCCCTCGGTGGTGGTGACCCCATCCCGCTGCTCAAGACCACCCTCCTCGTCGGCCGCCGCGAGAGCTGCGACATCGTTCTCCGGTTCGCGAACGTGTCGGCCCACCACTGCCAGCTCACCATCGACGGCGGCTACCTCTACGCCCGCGACCTTCAGAGCCGCAACGGCATCAAGGTCAACGACGCGAAGGTGCAGGAGCAGCGTCTCGACCCCGGCGACACCCTGGCGGTCGCCAAGCACAAGTATCGCGTTGAGTATTCTCCCGCCGATCTTGGCGCCGTGGGGCCGCCGCCCGACGAGAACGGCAAGCGTGAGATCATGCGCGAGTCGCTCCTGTCCCGCGCAGGCCTCGAGAAGCCGCCGGTTGCCAGGGCCTCGGCGTCCAAGCGGTACGACCCGACGAACATGGACGCCGGGCAGATCGACCTGCCAAGCAAGCCGACTTAAGCAGGGGCGTGACTAGCAGGCCCGTATGGCGAAGAAGAAACGGAAGCTACGGGCCAACTTCCGCAAGAACACCAATTCGCGTACCCGCGCCAATGACCTGACACGCCGCTTCGGGACCGACGAGGCGGGCGATGCCGACGAAGCGGGCGCCCCGGACGAGCGGGTCAGCGGCAAGGGGCGGCTCACTCGCCGGCGGACCGTCGCCGGCGGGGAGGTGGTCGAGGACGCTACCGGCGAAGTCATTCTCCCCGAGGTCGACACGTCGGTCTGCCTCGAAGGCCGGGTGCTCCGTGTCCAGGGGCTCGTCAGCCGGGTTGAGGCATCCGACAGCCAAGTCTACCGCTGCGCTACGCGGCAGGTGCTCAAGCAGCTCTCCACAGGGTTGCGCCACGTCGTCGCCGCGGGGGATCACGTTTGGATCCGCCCCGAAGCCGCCCTCGGCGCCCCCTCCGGTGAGCCGCGCCGCGGAAAGCATGCGGAACGCGAGGGCATCATCGAGCGGGTCGAGCCCCGCTACGGCGCGCTCAGCCGCACCAGCCGCGGCCGACAGCAGGTGATCGCGGCGAACATCGATCAGGTCTTGATCGTCGCCAGCGCCGCCGAGCCACGGATCAAACCGAACTTGATTGACCGCTACCTGATCACCTGCGAACGGACCGGCATCCGACCGATCATTGGCGTCAACAAGGTCGACCTCATTGAGCCGGCCGACCTGATGCCGCTGGTCGGCGTCTACGCCCAACTCGGCTATGAAGTGGTGCTTCTCTCGACGGTCACCGGCGCCGGGGTCGATCGGCTGCGGGCGATGCTGGCCGGCAAACAGACCGCCCTCGCCGGGCAGAGTGGCGTTGGCAAGAGCTCCCTGCTCAACGCCATCCACCCCGGCCTGGGGCTGCGCGTCAACGCCGTTAGCGCCGAGTCGCAGAAGGGTCGTCACACGACGACCACCGCCGAGGTCTTCCCGTTCGGCGGCGCAAGCGGAGGCCGCGGCTTTGTTGTCGACACGCCCGGCATCCGGCAGTTCGCGCTGTGGGACGTCATCCCCGAAGAGGTGCCGGCCTACTTCCGCGAGCTGCGGCCGTACGTCAGCCAGTGCCGGTTCCCCGACTGCACCCACACGCACGAAGACCCCTGCGCGGTGAAAGACGCCGTCGCCGATGGCTGGATCGACACCCGCCGGTACGAGAGCTACCTGCAGATTCAAGCGGGCGACGAGGCGTGAAAGGAAACAAGGGGCACCTGGCCTTGAACGGCAGAAGCGGCGAAGCGGCCCTGGCGTGCCGGCTCGCAGGGTGTTCGCTGAGACCTTCGGTTGATTGATGTGCGCGGGGACGATGCCCCTGGATCGCGTGGCCTTTTCCGGAGCCGGGCGCCCGTTGGGCGCCCAGAATTGACCTGCCCAGCGGGCATCGCACGTCTGGCGAGACAGCAATCGAACGCGAGCGGGGCTCAGACGCACGACACGGCGCTGCTAGGTCGAACACCGGGCCGCCGGGTTGACCGGCCGTGCCCGGCGGAACGGGGCATGCGCCATGCCGTGGCACGCTGCCCCGCGTCTACGCTCTGCGCTCAGAGATCGTCGGTAGGAACGACCTCTTCACCACCGAAGCTGCACAGCCCTTTGAACACGACCGTGTCGATGCCCGGCGAGATCGCCGAGACGTGCCCGTCGCCGAAGGCGAACATCAAAACGGGGCCGGCGTGAAAGCTGGCGAACGAACGCCGGCAGTCTCCCCCGACCGTGTTGCCAGAGCCGGGGTGGAGGCTTACACACCGGGCGAAGTCGACCTCGCCCCGCGTTACAAAGTGGTGGTGTGCCTCGGCGAGGCTGACGTTGGAGAACGAGACGCCCCACTTGCTGGCGACCTCTGAGTTAGTCAACGTGTGGTACTCGCCGATCAGCAGGGTGTTGCTCGTCCCGTCGACAACCTGACGCATCTGAACGGGCTTGAACCCCTTGGTCCCGGAGACCGAGAAGATGCCACGGCACGCTCGGCGTGACAGCTGAGTTTGGGTATTGTCCCCGAAGTCGTCGTCGATCGTCGCCCCCTCCTCCCCCGACAGGAAGCCGCCGGGACGGATCGACCACGGGAACCCCCAGTATTGTGCTTCCGTCCATTCCTTGCGTCCGCTAACGCCGCGGTAGGAGCTCCTCGCCTCTTCTCGGTCGTAGTTATCGGGTCCCGTGTCGGAAGGGCACAGGAAAACCCCGATCTCATTGCTCGCGATACTCCGATTGGACACGCCGCCAGGCGTTGCCGGCGTATCGTTCATTGCCCCACGCCCACCTGAGAAATCGTACAAGTCCGCGAGGGCTTGTTCCTCGATGTAAGGCAGGATCTGGATGCACCAGTTGCCCTTGCTCCGGGCGTGGGCTCCGTCATTCGTAAAGCCCGGCTCACGGACTAGGTCGCCGTTGTCATCGGGCCAAACGTCAATGCCGGCCGGGAACGACCGCTCCGCGGACTCGTAATTCAGGCTTGCTAGCGCAAGTTGCTTGAGTTGGCTCGTGCATTGCGCGCGACGTGCGGCTTCTCGGGCCGCCTGTACAGCGGGAAGCAGCAGCGCGATCAGGATCCCGATGATCGCGATTACGACTAGCAGCTCGACGAGCGTGAATCCGCGCTGCGGTAAGCCGATGGGCCGACGTTTGGCGAACCCCATCCCCGAGCGCACGTTCGAATCCATGCGATACCTCCTGCACTGCAAGTTACCGGGGTGCCGTCTGCCCCGTGAAACGCCGTCTGCCCCGTGAAACTAGGCCGGCGCATGACACACGCACGAGCAACGCATCACCCCGGAACGAATCCGGTGCTGCGTTTGGCTTTTCGTGAGGCGCCCACTGCGGAATAATTGACTAGGAAAGCGAAAAACGGGTGAAAAGCTGCTCAGCAACGATCAGGCATAGGCCTAACCGTACGCACTCTATGTACGCCAACGGCACAAAGCTACGGTCAAGAAAACTGGCTAAGTTCTTGATTGCCCCTTGCTGCGGAGTTGTTGGCATCCGCCCCAAAAACACAATATTTCGGGTTTTCCGTGCCCGAGAGCCCCGAGTATCCGCGTCTATGTCCGACGGTTCTGGTGCAAGCCGGCTGCGAGCAGCACCCCCTCGACCCGTGCACGCCCTGGCGGCAGCCTTTTCTTCCGAGGAGACGTGGTGTGAGCAGGCGAGACGGGCCCGGGGCGGATTCACACGATGACTCGGACACCGAATTCTTTGCGCTGTGGGCGCAGCACCAAAGCATGGTCTTTGCCTATCTAGTCAGCTTGGTGACCGACCCTGACGACGCGGCCGACGTTCTGCAGGAGACCGCAATTACCTTGTGGAAGAAGCGGGATCGGTACGATCGCACGTCGCGGTTCACGACCTGGGCTTGCGGCGTTGCCAGGCTCGAAGCTTTTCGCTTCATGCGAGAGCGACGTAAGTCGGGCATTCGGTTCAGCGAAGACACGCTCCGCAGCCTTGCCGATCGGCTGGAAACGCGCTTAGCCGAAGAGCCCGCGTTCATCGAGGATCGTCGCCGGGCCCTGAGTCACTGCCTGCAATGCCTAGACGAACAGCAACGTGAGCTGTTGAAGGTTCGCTACGTCGAGGGCGTCTCAACAGCAACCCTTGCCCAGCTTTTCGGGCTTTCGGTCGACTCGCTGTACGCGAAACTCAAACGGATCCGGGCCCGGCTGGCGACCTGCATCGAGCACCAGCTCCGCCAGTCAGGCCACCAGGGTTATCGACAGGCGTAGACCTCGAAAACGCTCGGCGTTGGCCGGCGGGAGTCTGAGCGAGCGATGAGCAAGGACAAGCGACAGCACCGGGAGACGCGTCTCTCGCCCGGCCAGCTCGCGCGTATTAGCAGGCTGTTTGATTCGCCCGCCGATGCGTCAGCCCTAGGCGAGGCCGAAGCGGAGATGGCGGGCAGCGAAGCGGCTCTCGACGCCTACATCGACCTCGCGATCGACCACGGCAACCTGCACACCTGGCACGCCGCTGCACGGTTGCGGGGCGGTGTCGAAGGCGACGGGCGTTCATCGGATCGGCGCCGGTTGCGGACGTCGATTGCGGCTTGGCTGAGTCCCGCGGCCGCCGCCACGTCAGTTATCGTAGCGGCCGCGGCCGTCCTGGTCCTGTCGGCCGGCGTCGACATCTTCCGTTGGGGAAGTGGCCACCAGCCGATCGCCGCTTCAGGAAGCGAAGGCCGGGCTCCGTCAAGCCCCGTCGCGGGCCCCGTCGCGGGAGCGGGCCCGGCAGCGCCCGCGGCCGCCGTGGCGGCCAAGCCCCGCACCGTTTGGCGCCCGCCCGCACCGATCGCCTTGTCCGATCAATCCCCCGGCGGTGACCTGCGTGTGCGGCTGCAGCGAAGCTTCGACCGACTTGAAGCGGTGGATTACCAGCCGCAAAACGGGCGGTTCGGCAGCTTTGCGGATGGCCTCAGCTGGCCCGGCGACTACCGCGGCAGGACCGCCCTCGCCCTGTTGATGCTTGCCCAGGCTACCGAGCGGAAGGCGACTTACCTGGAAGAGATTGTTGACGGGTTCCCCAAGACGATGAACGCGCGGGGCTACTTCGGTCGGGTTTTCCCGGACGGGTGCATGGACGAGCAGCAGCTCTCTTCGCACGGCTGGGTGCTCCGGGCCCTTTGCGAGCACTACCGGTGGAGCCGCGACAAGCGGTCGCTGCAGATGATCCGCCGCATTGTCGAGAACCTCGTCCTCCCCGCCGCCGCGATGGCGCCAACGTACCCGCTCGACCAAAGCCGACGCCGGTCGCTCGGACGGCTCGCGGGGTCGCAAAAGTCTTCAGGTCCCGGTTGGCGGTTGTCCCGTGACAACGGCTGCGTGTTCATCTTCATGGACGGCGTGGTGGAAGCGCTCAAGGTCGACCCAACGCCTGAACTCCGGCGAGCGGCCGAGGCCTTTGTGAGCCTTTTCCTCGCCGCTGACCTCGAAGCGATGCAGGCACAAACGCACGCCTCGCTGGCCGGCATGCGAGCGGCGCTGGCGTACCATGGCCTCACCAGCGACCGCCGGGTGCTGCAACGCGTTGAGCGAGACTTCGAGCGATACAAATCGACGGCGATGACCGAAACCTATGAGAACTACAACTGGTTCGGAAGACCTGCCTGGACCGAGCCGTGTGGCGTCGTCGACTCGTACATCGTCGCCGTCGAGCTGTGGCGCCTGCTGGGCGACCCCACTTATCTGGAAGACGCCCATCACATCTACTACAACGGCTTCGCCGCAACGCAAAGGCGCAACGGCGGCTTCGGGCAAAACTATTGCGTAGGGCCCGGCGGCGATTTCCTCAGCGTGAAGAGCGACGAATCCCATTGGTGCTGCACGATGCGCGGGGCTGAGGGCCTCGTGAGGGCGGCGCAGTTTGCCTACTTCACCACCGACGAGTCGGCGATCTTTGCCGGGTACGCTACGAACAGCGCGCGGCTGGGCGTCGGCGACTCGATCATCGAGGTGTCTCAGCAGAGCACCTACCCCTTCGAAGGGCGCAGCAAGATCACCGTAGAAAGCGTGGCCGAGCCGCGTGAAGTCGAGTTCAGCTTCTTCTCCCCAAGCTTCGCCAGGAACGTCGTCGTGATGGTCAACGGGCGGAGAGCCCACACGGTAGACGCGGGCGGCTTTGCGAGTGTCCGGTTCAAGCCTGTTGCCGGCGACGTGCTGGACATCCGCTTCGATATGGATGCCGGATGGTCTGCTCCGGTAAACCCGCGATTCGTTGCAGGGAAGGGGTCGTTGACTTACGGCCCGTTGGTGCTGGCCGCTGCAGACGGCGGGCGTGCTAAAGCCCTGCGGCCGAAGCCCGATATACGAAGCCTCGGCGGCGGGGCTTTTGTGGCCGATGGCGGCGTCGTACTCCACACCCTCTACAACGCCTTCGGCCCCTCAGTCCCGAGGCCTGGCCAGAGTAGACAGGTGCTATTCGAACGGGCAACGCTCACCAAAGACTGAGTCGTCCTATCGGCGCCTCGTCCGTCGCTCCGCGTTGCCTCCTCCGCGACCACGGGCACGCCGACAGCATCGCCGCGCGGCTAGCGGATCAACCGAGAGAGCGGGGAGTTTATGTTGGCCATCTGGAACCCGCCACGGCGGCGAACGGTTCGCTTCCTCGGCGCCACGTTTCTGCTGCTTCTGCTGCGGCCGTTGTGCACGCCATCCCTGGGCGTGGAGGTCACGGGGAACAAAGACGACAGCGGCAGCGTTTCATACGATTCTCATGCGGTGGGTGGGGCCTCGGGCGTGCGCGGGGCCTCGGGCAACTGGGAGCCGCCCGTGGTGACACCCTTTGCGAACCAAACGCCTCGCGGTGAACTGGCGAAGCGTTTGGCCGCCAGCTTCCGCCGACTCGAAGAGACGAAGTACCGGCCGGAAAACGTCTTTCTGACCAACGCCCAAAGCAACTATTGGCCAGGCGATACCGAAGGGAGGACGGTGCTTGCCTTGAGCCTATTGTCCCAGGCGTCGCATCGCCCGCCGCGGCACCTCGATGAGATCCTGCGACGGACGCCCGAAAGACTGAACAGCATGGGCTACTTTGGGGATATCGCTCCGGAGGGGCTGGTCGACGAGCAGCAACTCTCGTCGCACGGGTGGGTGCTGCGGGGGCTCTGCGAGCACTACGAATGGAGTCGGTCCGAGGCGACCGCACAGATGATTCGGCGGATGATTGACAACCTCGTCCTGCCAACCGCCGGCAGTCACCGGCGTTACCCGATTGATCCCGACCAACGCCGCCACGGCGGCAGCTACTCGGGCTCTCGGCGGAACAAGGTCACCGACGGGTGGGTGCTTTCAACGGACATCGGCTGCGCTTTCATCTTCATGGACGGCGTTATCCACGCCTACACGCTCTTCCCCTCTCCGGAACTCAAGGCGGTTGTCGAGGAGATGATCGACCGCCTCCTAGACATCGACTTGCTGGCCATCAAGGCCCAGACTCACGCAACCCTCACGGGGCTGCGGGGCTTGCTGCGTTACCATGCGTGCACCGGCGACAAATCGTTGCTCAAAGCGGCCGTGTCGCGCTTTGCGTTGTACAAGTCGTATGGGATGACCGAGAACTACGAGAACTTAAACTGGTTCGGCAGGCCGACGCACACGGAGCCGTGCGCGGTTGTTGACTCATACCTGGTCGCGGCGCAGCTGTGGCAAGCGACCGGCGACGCGGTTTACCTCGAGGACGCGCACCACATCTACTACAATGGCCTTGCGGCGGCGCAGCGTTCGAACGGCGGATTCGGTTGCAACACGTGCCTAGGTGCTGCCGACGGGGTCTTGCGGCAGAAGGTCTTCGAAGCCCACTGGTGTTGCACCATGCGTGGCGCCGAGGGCCTTGCCCGCGCCGCCCAGTACGGGTACTTCACACGCGGCGATCAGGTGCTCGTCACGTCGTACGCCAACAGCAAGACGGCTTTTCAGCTGCCCGCTGGCGAGTTGGTCGTCGAACAGACGACCGACTACCCCACCGGCAACAGCAGCCGCTTCACGGTTGTGAGCGAGGGGCTACAGAAGAACGTCCGGTTTGCTTTTTTTGTGCCGGTTTTCACCGAGTTCGAAGGCCTCTTTCACAACGGGGCCCCGCTGCCAGTTGACCACGACAACGGCTTCGTCGAAGTCGAGTTGGAGCCCGATGCGGGGGACGAGATCGAGGTCCGCTTGCGGCCCGTCGTGCGATTGGCGCCGACAATAAACAAGTCTTTTTCCAAGGGTCGGCAGACGGTCCGGTACGGACCGCTTCTGCTGGGCGTGGTCGACGCAGACGGCCACGCTGGGCCGCCCGTCGATGCCTCGACGGTCAGGCACCGGGGTGGCCGCGAGTTTGTTGCGGGCGGGGTGGCGATGCGGTCGTTGTACCGCCTGCTGTCCCCCGACTTACAGAAGACCGGCGACGAACTCCTCCTACTCTTGCCTTCCGACGGGGATGCCGAATGAGGGTTTCTAGTCAGCCGCGTTCGCGTGACCGGTTCGCGGCCTTCGCTCTTGCCGTCCTGGCGTTGGCGCCCGGGGCGCCGGCGGCCTGCTGGGCCTTCGAACCGCCGTCGTCGGCGGCGTCCGGCGGATGGCAGGCCAGTTGGATCGGCGCGTCGGCGCCGGACGCCCCGAACACTTGGCTTCAGTTCCGCAAGACGCTCGAGATCAAGAAGCTCCCGGAACGCGCAGCGTGCCGGATCGCGTGCGATAGCAAGTACTGGCTATGGGTCAACGACAAGCTGATTGTGCGGGAGGGGCAGCTCAAACGCGGGCCGACGCCGCGGGATACCTACTTCGATCAGGTCGACCTCGCCGACAGCCTGCGGGTCGGCGGCAACACGTTCGCGTTGCTGGTCCAGTACTTCGGACGTCACGGTTTCTCACACAATTCGTCCGGCGCCGCGGGGCTCGTTTTTGAGTTGCTCGGCGACGACGAGCGTCTGCTCACCAGCGACGGGTCGTGGCGCGTGCGGCGCGCGGCGGAGTTCGGGACGACCAGCCCGCCCCTGAATAACTTCCGGCTACCCCAGGCGAACCTGCGGTACGACGCGCGGCTTGCGCCGAGGGGGTGGCAGACCGCCGGCTTCGATGACTCTGCCTGGGAGGCGGCGATCGAGCGTGGCAGCCCGCCCGTGGCGCCCTGGAATCAGCTCTACGCCAGGCCGATCCCGATGTGGCGGGACAGCGGGCTGCGCAAGTACGCGGTCGAACCAACGCCGTTGCTTTCGTCCAGCGGTGGGCGCGTCGAGTGCCGGCTGCCGTACAACTGCCACGCGTCGCCGTACTTCAAGGTCCGTGCGGCAGCCGGCAAGGTGATCCGGGTCTCGACCGACGTCAGGCAGCGCTACGGCAAACGACCGACCGAAGAGTCCCACCGCCACGAGTACGTCACCCGCGACGGCGTGCAAGACTTCGAGCTGCCCGCTTGGATGAACGGCCATGTTGTTGTCTACGACTTCGACCCGGGCGTCGAGGTCTTGGAGCTGGCGTACCGAGAGACCGGCTACGACGCGGACTTCGTGGGGTCGTTTGAGTGTAGCGACGATCGATTGAATCGACTCTGGAAGAAAGCGGAGCGGACGCTGTATGTGACCATGCGGCAGTCGTACATGGATTGCCCCGACCGCGAGCGGGCGTTGTGGTGGGGCGACGCCGTGAACGAACTCGGCGAAGCGTTCTACGTCTTCGACGCCACGAACGGGCCGCTGCTCGCACGCAAGTGCATCTACGAGGTCGTCCGCTGGCAGAAGCCGGACGGGGTGCTGTATTCCCCGATACCCGCCGGGACGCCACCAACCGACGGCGGGCCCGGCAGCCGCCGCGACGGGACGTGGTACAAAGAGCTGCCGCCGCAGATGCTGGCGACCGTCGGCCGCTACGGCATCGGCACGTACTACCGCTACAGTGGCGACGCCGACACCGTCCGCGACAGCTACCCCGCCGTGAAGCGGTATCTGGGGCTCTGGCGATTCGAGGACGGGCTGGTTGTTCACCGCCCGGGGGACTGGGACTGGAGCGACTGGGGGAAGAACATCGACGTGCCGGTTCTTGACAACGCGTGGTACGCCATCGCGTTGCAGGGCGCCATCGAGCTGGCGTCGATCGTGGGCGCCGAGCAAGACATCCCGCTGTATCAACAACGCCTAGCCATGATCGAGGAGAATTTCAACAACGCTTTTTGGACCGGGGCCGAGTACCGATCGCCCGACTACGCGGGCTTGACCGATGACCGCGCAAACGCCATGGCCGTGGTCGCCCGCCTCGCCGAGCCGTCGGCCTACCCGCAGATACGCGCCGTGCTCGCGGAACAGCAGCACGCCAGCCCCTACATGGAGAAGTACGTCCTCGAAGCGCTCTGCTTGATGGGTGAAGAGCAGCAAGCGATCAACCGGATGCTGACACGCTACGGGCCCATGATCGATCAAGAGCTAACGACCCTATGGGAGCACTTCGGCCGAGACGGGCAGGGCGCCGGCACGTACAACCACGGGTGGTCCGGCGGGCCACTGACCGTGCTATCGCAGTACATCGCCGGGATCGCTCCTTCGAGCCCCGCCTTCGAAACGTTCGTCGTCCGCCCCCGGTTGGGCGGGCTCGAACGGGTCGCGAGCACGGTGCCCACCCGATTCGGCGACATCGTCCTTGAAGTCGTCCGGCCGTCCGCGTCAAAAGCGGTCGCCACGCTGACGGTGCCGCCGGGGACTCAGGCAACCGTCGAACTGGGCGGGTCCGTCGTGCAGCTTGGTCCCGGGAGGCACGAGGTTGTCGGGCACACCGATCAGCAGTAACTCACGCGTGCTTCGCGTTCTCTTGTCGTGGGCGGGCGCCGGCGTTGTGAGCTTCGGCCCGGCGGCAGTGTCCTCGGCCAAGCAGGCGGGGGTCTTCTACTCGACGCTGTACGCGAAGACGCTCGAGCCGCAGCTCATCGACGGCTTCGCCGGCGACGCCAGCCACTGGTTCCTGCGGGACGTCAACGGCGATGGCCGAGATGACGCGGTGGCTTACTACAGCGTTGCCCGGGCGTGGCGTGTCGCGTTGGCGGGGGACGCGGGACTCGCGGCCCCGCGCCGCTACGGCGGCTCCATGCGAGACGCCTCGGGGCGTGTGGTTCTCATGGGCGATGTCAACGGCGATGGGCGCCACGACACCTGCCGGGTCTCTCCGAGGAGCCGACGCTGGTACGTCGGCGTCGCCGGCGAGACCCGATTCACGAAACCCGTCGCCTTCGGCGCGAAGTCGCCGGCCGACGCGACGGGGTTCTTCCTGGCGGACGTCAACGGCGATGGCATGCACGACGCCGTCTGCGTTGTCAGCAGCGGCGGCTCGGAGGAGTGGTTTGTCGGCCTCTCGGCCGGCGACCGTTTCCGTGCGTTCACAAGGTGGGGGCGTCGCCCCACCCACAACGCCGACCAGCGATTCCTCGCCGACGTCAACGGCGACCGGCGGGCCGATGCTGTTGCTTTCTACCAAGAGGCCGGGCGGTGGAGCGTCGCGCTCGCGGCGGAAGACAGGTTTGCACCGGCCCAGGATTGGCTCCTCGGTTTCGGCGGGGACGGCGAGACCGCCTTCGTCTGCGACGTCGATCGGGACGGGAAGATGGACGCCGGTTGTCACCGCGCCGGTACGTGGCGGGTTGCGCACTCCGGCGGCGATTCCTTTCGCCCCAACCCGCGCGTCTGGATATCCGGCTTCGGTGAACGGGACCCGGAGCGCGTACGGGATAAACAAAACCCGCCGCCGGTCGTTGCCGTTTTGACGGGGTCGATTTCGGGCGGTTCGTCCTGCGCCTGTTTCGTTGACGGATTCGGGCGGTGGTTCGCGGCTAGCAACCCGAGCAGGAGCGACACCCTCGCCATGGAACAGCACAACACCTGGGTGTCGTGGCGGTGCTCTTATCTCCCCCAGACGCCGGGGCACGAGGGCGTCTACGACTCGGGCGACCCGGCGGTGCAAGACGCCCACATCAAAATGCTGCACGACGCGGGGTTCACCTACATCACGCTCGATATCACCAACGGCCGCCACGCCTGGGTAGACGACCGCGCACACAACATGTTTGAGAGTGTACGCCGGTGGAACCGTCGCCTGGGGCCCGGCCAACACAGAATGCAAGCCCACGTCGCCCTCGGCCGGACACGCGGCGTCGAGGGGGAGGACGCCTTTTTCGACAAGTTAGATCGAGAGTGCCGACGGGCGTGGGAAGAGTTCTACCTGCCCTACAAAGACATCTACTACAAAATCGAGGGCAAGCCGGTCGTGATCCACATGATCTCGAACGGTCTCAAGCACGGCTACTACGAGCGGCTCGCCAAGTGGGGCGGCGGTGAGCGTCGCTACATCGGCAAGGTGGCGTGCCGGTGGATGACGGGGTGGGGGGGCTGCACCGCCGAGCGGAAGAACTTCTACGGCTGGGACGTCAGCGAGAAGTTCGGGAACCCCGTCCACCACGAGATGATGCCTGTCATGCCCGGGTTCTGGAACGGGACGAGCTACGTCGACCGCGAGGGCGGCGACTTCTACCGCAGCCAGTGGGTCCGCGTTATCGAGCACCAGCCAAACAGTGTCTGGCTGAACAGCTTCAACGAGACGTGGGAACACACATCGGTCGAGCCCGCGCACATGTTCAACTCGCGGCAGCCGCACGAAGGAATCACGGCGTGGACCGACCTGCGTGGGGAACGGATGGACGACTTCTATTGGCTGATGACCACCGGGTACATGAAGCTGTTTATGGACAACACCCTCGTCAGTGGGAGCTACGTGCAAGAACGGCGACCAGACGGCCGCGGCTACGGGCCGGTGTTCCGGGTGGGCGCCCGCGGCTTTTCCCGGCAACGCACGCCGCCACGGCGGGCGCCGGTGCTCCTGCTGCCGGCGGGGTTCCTCAACTCTTTTTCGGGCCGCGTCGCCGCCAACGTCAACGAACCGCCCGCCGGTCGCGCCGCGGCGGCGGGCGGTCTCGCAACTGGACACGAACGGTAAACCGACATGCAACGCCCCCTCGCTACCCGCCCCCTCGCCATCCGCCCGCTCGCGTTGCTGGCCGCGGCATGGCTACTCGCTCCGCCGTGTGCTCAAGGCGTTAGAGCGGCCGCCCAACCGCACGTCGTCTTCATCCTCGCCGACGACATGGGCTACTCCGACATGGGCTTCCAGGGCGCACCGATCGCGACCCCCACGCTCGACAAACTGCGTGCCGGCGGGATGTACCTCGACCGGAACTACGCGCAGCCGCAGTGCTCCCCAACGAGGGTGGCGTTCCTGACCGGGCGGTACCCCTACCGGTACGGCCTGCACGAGCAGATCGTGCTGCCCTGTTCACTCAACGGGGTGCCGGGCGAAGCAAAAACGGTTGCCGAGAAGCTGAAAGAGGCCGGCTACCGGACGGCGATGGTCGGCAAGTGGCACGTCGGCGGGAGGTTGCAGTCGCAGCTGCCCCACCACCAGGGGTTCGATCAATCGGTCGCGTGCATCAACGGGAGCATCTCATACTGGAACTACACGCACTCCGGCCGCGGCGACCTGATCCGGAACGGCAAGAAGGTCTACGCGGCGTCGCCCGTCAACAGCGAAGCTTCTGGCAACGCCTACGCAACCGATCTGTGGAAGCAAGAGGCCGTGGACGTCATCACTAGCCACGACGCCAGCCGCCCCCTCTTCCTGTTCTTGTCGTTCACCGCGCCGCACTACCCTCAACACGTGCCGGCAGCGCTCCTCAAACAGTATCAGGGCGAAGACGTCGAGGCGTACTGGTCGGGGCCGGGCGCCGCCAGGGGGAGGACGGCGGCGAATCGCCTGCGGTACATGGCGATGGTCGACTCCATGGATTCGGCGATCGGCGACGTGCTCGACGCGCTCGAAGCGAAGGGGATGTCCGAAGAGACGCTGGTAGTCTTCACGAGCGATAACGGGGGCATCCCGCAGGCCGACAACCGCCCCCTCAGGAGCAACAAGGGAGACTCCTTCGAAGGCGGGGTCCGCGTGCCCGCCATCGCTTACTGGCCCGGCAAGATCGAACCCGGTTCAAAGAGTTCCGAACTGGTCTACGCCGCGGACTGGTACCCGACGTTCGCCGAGGCCGCTGGCATCGGGGTTGCCGACGAACGCCTCGACGGCGTCAGTGCGCTCGGGGTGCTCCGCGGGGGCCAGGGCAAGCGAGACGCGGTGCCGATCATCTCCGCCGCGCGTCACGCCTACGTGACAAAGGATTGGTCCCTGGTGGGCAGCGGGGAAGACCACCTACAACTCGTGCGTGACGAGCTATCACGTTTCGAGCTGTTTGACCTCAAGAGCGACCCCTCACAAGCGGGAGCCGCCGCCGATGAACCGGAGCGGGCCCGATCGATGAAGGCGGCCTTCTTGCCGCACTTCCGTGCTATCCAACGCGGTTTTTTCAATTGGGATATCCGCTACGCGCACGACGGTTTTTCTGAGCGTGCCGAGGATCACCACCTCGACATCGTCTTCGATGACCTCCCCGGCGTGGAGGTAACAAGCCGTGGGTCCGCCGTGCTTGCGGAGACCGGCCCCGTGTACAAGGACTTCACCTACCGGCTGCAGGAGGCTCGGCGGGGAGAGGACGGGGAGACCACCTGGGTCGACGTGGATCGCTACGTGTGCCGTGAGACGATGCCCGAGCATCGCTTCCCCCAGCCTCTAACGATTCAGCCGCGGCCGATTGCGGCCGGCTCGCGATTCCGGGTGTTGGCCCGGCACAGCAGAGGCCTGCCGATCCGCGATCCGTTTGACCCGGCGGAGGGCTACCGCGTCGGGCCGATCGCCGAGCAGCAGCGGGTGCTTGAAGCCGGGGGGGTGCTCCCACCGTTTGCGGGGTTTCTTGCTGTCGCCGACGTCGTTGGCGGCGGCGACGTCGAGATCGGAGCGAACAGCCTCGCCTACAACGGCTGGCCAACCGCGGGTGGCGCCCTCCGGCTGACACACCGAGGGTCTCGGCCCGAGACCCTCCTGACCCGCTACTTCTCTGCCCCGCACTGCCGAGGCAAGGTGTTTGCATCGATGCTCGTGCGGTTCCACGCGACGGAACCGGAGAGCTCGGCAAAAATCAATTGGCTCCGGCAGACCGGGTGGAATGGCTCGGTGGGCCCGGCGCTCAGCCTTTCGGTCGAACGCGACGGCGTCTACGTCGAAGACGCCGACACGCTCAAGCCCTTCCGCGAAGAGCGATTGACGGGATACGACGGCGGCGTCGCTCACCTGCTGTTCGAGTTTGAACTCGGAGCGGCGGGAGGCGATCGGCTGAGCGTCTACGTCAACCCCGACCCCGCATCGATCACCCGGAGCGTGTTGGCTTGCTACGAGGGGGAGTTCACCTTCGATCGCTTGCAGCTGAGACTCGCCGGGCGGCCGGGGGCGTCGCTCGAAGTCGATGAGCTACGCCTCGGGGAAACGCTCGACGACGTCCTGGTCGGCGTGACGGGAGCACGATCCGACCGGGGCAAGCCGTCGCCGACAGCGGGCGCTCGCTAGAGCGTGCTGCCGTTAGTCGTCGCGGTTTGGGCGTAGGCGAGACAAGCCTGGCAAGGCGACCGAAGCAAGCGAATCCATCGATTCTTCGATGCAGGTCAACGAAGCCAGGCGCCAGCTCGACAAGCCCAAGACGCTACGGCGAACGGTAGTGCGCCCTAAGCCTCAACGTTCAACGCCCGCCTCGTGCCGTGAACGCCAGCGACCACGGGCGTCTGGTCGAGCGCGACGCACCCCAGGCAGAGCAGCGTCGCCGATCGCCGTCACTGGTCTCTCGACCACCAACGATCGATCGCGAGCTGCAACCGCTCGGCAACGGCGGGTCGCTCGTCGAAGAGGTTTCGCTCTTCGGAGGGGTCGTTTTTCACGTCGAAGAGCTCGTCGGGCAGGTTCGCGTGATCGATCAGCTTCCACCCGCCGCTCACGACGTACCGTGAATCCCACCCGACATCGGGTTGGCGTACATCCGCAATGTTGTGCGGGAACTCCGAACCGAACACGGCGTCACGTGCCACGAGACGTTGCGTGTCGAGCAGGTCGATGCCCCGCATCTCGGCAGGCACGTCGATCCCGGCCAAACGCAAAATGGTAGTCGGCAGGTCGATGGCCGCCACGAGGGTCTCTTCATCCCGTCGCGGCTCGGTCACACCCGGCATCCGCACGCTGATGGGCGTGCGGATGCCGCCCTCGTACGGGCTGTTCTTCGACCGCGGCTGGAACTTGTTCATCTTGCCCGGGTCTTGGATCCAGCCGTTGTCGGTCACGTAAAGCACCGCCGTCGAATCGGCAAAGCCCCGGCCGGCGATTTCGTCTAGCAGCTCGCCGCAGGTCTGGTCGAACCACTCGCACATGGCCCAATAGCGTGCCGTGGGTTTTGTCGGCGCCAGCTTCTCGTACTTTTCGAGGAGGGCCTTGGGGGGCGAGTGCGGCGTGTGGGGTAGAAGCGGCGCGTGCCAGATAAAGAAGGGCCGCGAGCCTTCGCCGGTCGTTACTTCGTCAAGGAACTCACGGATCGGCCCGATGCCCTTGCGAGAGATCACCAGGCCGGCGTCTCCGTGCCGCGCCCCCCGCCGGGGATCGCCGTGCGTCATGGCGTGGCTGAAGCCGTACCGCTTGGGGTCTTGCTCCCACCATTTGCCGGTTTGCAGCGTCGCGTACCCCGCCCCCGCCAGGGCCTTGACGAAGTTGGGCTGCTCGTCGAGCCGGTCGTACAACACGTTGTGCAGCTTATCGTGCCGCGGGTAGCGGCGGCTCGCCATGTTGTGAATCGACCGGTCGCCCGTCGCCGGGTCGTTGCCGGTGATGCCGTGCACGTGTGTCGGGAGCCCGGTCAGGATCGAGGCGAGCGACGGCCGGCACAGCGGCGACGAGACGTAACCGCGTGTGAAGGTCACCGACTCCGCGGCGAGTGCGTCCAGCCGCGGCGTTTCGATTTGCTGATGCCCCGTGTGGCTGTAGTCGTTCCAGGCTTGATCGTCGGAGATGATCAACACGATGTTCGGCCGGCTTTCGGCCGCAAGGGGGTGTTGGGCAGAGATCAATGCAAGGATTAAGAGCACGACGCGCCGCATGAGCGACTCCCGAGAGCAATTTTGTAGGGCAAGGGTCACGGCGGTGCGCGCTTGGTCGCTTTGCCCGCCGAGGGTGGTGGATTTTAAAGAGAACCGGCGGTCGCGACGTGGCGTAGGCCGGATTGCCGCCTCGCCGGGTACGCAACGCCGCCACGGGGTTCCGCAGCCCCGCGTGGCGGGGTGTGAGTTCGCTTTTTCGGCTTCTTCGAGACGGTCCCCCGGCGCGGGCGCCCGGCGATCTAACGGTCTCGGGTGACTCGCCTACGTGCGCGGACCAGTGACACGGAGGCCACCGCGGCTATCATCGCTAGGCTCGCCGGTTCGGGCGTCACGGACGCGTTGAGGGCGGTTAGCGCTTCCCCTTCGCCGAACTGCGAACGCCAGAACAAGTAGTCTTCCGCGTCGACGACGTCCGGCGTCGTTGCCAACGGGTCTTTGTTCGGCAGGTCGAACGTGAGCCCCAGGTTGTCGCGCCAGACGGTGTAGTCCGCCGCGTTGACGACGCCGTCACCGTTGTAGTCGCCCGGCGTCGAGTCTTGCCCGATCACAGTGAGCAACGCGCCGGACGCCCCGTTCGACACGATCTGGATGTTCTCACCGAGCACCGCGTCCTGGCCACCGACCGTTGTCGAGGCCGTGACAAAGGTGGCGGCGCTAACCGCCTCGGGGGTCTGATTGACGAAGTCGATTGCGCCGGTCCAGCCCGGATCGAGGGCCAGCAGTGACTGGTTAAAGAAGCCGCTCGGGCTATCGATCTCCACGTTAGCGGCGCCGGACAGGTTGACCTCCATGAAACGAAAGGCCTCGGTGCGGACGAAAGCGTTGTCCTCGATCGAGATCGTAGCTCGGTTCTGTGCGCTGGTGCCGGTAAAAATAAAGCCTCCGCCCGCACCAGCGGGGTCGATGTTCATCCGCCACTCGGCGTCCTGCGCGATTGTGAGGGTGAACCCCCCGCTTACAAAGAAGTCGCCGTTGACAGGCCCGATCACCGCGGGCTCGGCCTCATACACTCCGCTATCGAAGCCGGTCTCGACTAGCAGGTTGAACATTATCTCGGCCCCGGGGTCCATTGTGCCGTTGCTAACGGGCGTGCCACCATCGCCGGGCGTACCATCAGGCCCGGTCCAGTTAGCTTCGGCAAACGCGGCGACGCCCGTTCCGGAATCCCCCTCCCAGGTGAGTAGCTGCTGCTGGGCGTGGCTGGAGCGCGTGGCGTTGCTTGCGAACAAGCCACAATGGACGGCCGCTAGGGCGGCCGGGAGCACGTACCGCGAGAAGCGATTCATGAGTTCGTTCCGATCGGGTTGTCAGAAAAAAGACTAGCTGGAGAAGAGCCGGTAAAAAGCAGTTGGCGTCCGAGCATCGAAAACGATGCTCCACGCACCAAAGAGGATCGCCGCAAAGGGCCGCTGGTAAACGCTTCTGAGCGTCCCATTACTAATATGCACAACTAAGACTATCCTCACAAGCAATCACGCACCCGCTGGTTCGGGGTTTCTGGGGATTTTAAAAATACGGCGCCTGTAGCATTGCCGGGCTTGCGTCGCCGGGTGACGACCTGAGCTCCACAAGGGTGCGGCTGTTGTGGGGCTCGTACACAGGCCTTAGGCGAGGCGAGACCGCCCCGCTCGCAACCGGCCCACCCGCGAGTCGCGGACTAGCCGGCCACGGGCTGTGCACAGAGCAGCGGGCCGGCCGCCTGGCCGCGACGCAACCCGGCCCGGCCTCAGACGGCGGTGATTCGGATCGGCATCAGCGGCCGTCGGCGTACCCGCCGCCGAGCCGGTTGGTTGAAAGCCAACCGGCCCCCGCTCCCTCGAGCTCTCGAACAGCTTGCGGACGACGGCGCCGTTGCGTCCAGCTAGCGGCAAGAAGCAGCGTAGTTACGCCGACGGCCGAGCTCGGCTCTGGGGTGGCTTGGGCGTTCCCGGGCGGGTTGGCGTTGTTGTTGGCCCCGAAGTTAGACCGCCAAGCAAGGTAGTCCTGGGCATCGATCAGTTGATTGCCGTCGGCGTCGGCGCGGAAGTCGGTTGTCGATCCGAGCGTATCACGCCACACCGTGTAGTCGGCGGCGTCAACGACCCCGTCGCCATTGAAGTCCCCACTTGAAGCGAAGGTGAAGTGAAAGGCCGCGGCGATCTGCTCGTCCGTCAGGGCCCAGTCGTAGAGGAAGACCTCGTCGAGCGACCCGTTGAGGTACTTGCCGTCGCCCAGCTGGCGTGAACCGAGCCTCGGGATGGCGTTGGCCCCATAGGCGAGGTTCCCGATCGCCGCGACCGACTGCGTTTCGGCGATAACGGTGGCCGTGTCGACCGCGTCGGAGTCGTACAGCAGCGTGACGCTGGCGTCCCCATCGGCGTCGTAGCGGACGGCGACAAAGGCCCACTGCCCCGGCGTGAGGTCACGCAAGTCCCCGAACGTCTGGCTGATTTGACCGCCGGGCGTGTCGTCGTTGGCCTGGAGCTGCAGCTTCAAAGCCCCCGCGGCGGTGTTGTTATTCACCTGCAGCCGCCAGCCCCGGGCGTTGCTGATCGCGTCGTTGCTGTTGGTCGAATCGATGATCCGCTCTTGAATCTCCGGCGTTTCGGAAAGGTTGACCCACAGGGTCGCCGTGAAGTCGCCCTCGGGCTTCCACTCCTCAGGGGCGCCGCCGGTCAGGGCGACCCCGGTCGAGCCGTCGAAGCCGATCCCGCTGCCCCGGATGCCCGGCGCCGACAGGTCGATGCCGGTCGCAGGGATTTCCAGGTCGGTCGCGATGCTGTTGAAGCCCCGGTCGGCAACCGTCGATCCGGCGACCTCCTGGAAGCTGTAGTACGCGGTCGCTTGCTGGTCGCCGACCTGTACCGGGGTCGTAGCGATCGAGTTCCGCTGCGTCGCCGTAAAGGCGTCGATCTCCGCCTGCAGTTCGGCTTGGAGCGTCGGGTTGTTGAGCTGCGTGGCCTCGGCCGGGTCGTTCGCCAGGTTGTACAGCTCGGGGGCGATGCCGTTGACGTTCACCAGTTTGTCGTCGCCGCGGCGGAAAGACGAGTCGTTCCGCCACTGGATCAGCAGCTCGTCCCGCGGGGCCGCGGAGGTCTGCCCGGTGAGGTAGGGGAGCATGTCGACGCCGTCGGTGACGGCGTTTGCTGTTCCCCCGCCGGCGGCGACGACGGTCGGGAGGATGTCGAGCGCCGAGACGGGGCTCGCAACCGTCTGCCCGCCGGCGGTGATCCCGCCGTTGGTCCACTGCATCGCCATGGGGACCCGCGTGCCCCCCTCGTACATGTTGCCCTTGACGCCGCGGTAGATGCCGTTGTCGTAGGCGTCGGCCGGGTTGAGGGGGCCGCCGTTGTCGCTCAAGAAAATGATCATCGTGTCGTCGGCGATCCCCTCGGCCGCGAGTTTGGCCTGCACCTCGCCGATGCCGCGGTCCGTGGCCGCCATCATCGCCGCGACCCGCCGCCGGTTGCCGGTGATCTCTTCCGGGACATTCTCCAGGTCGTCGGTTATGACGTCGAGCGGCGTGTGCGGCGCGTTGTAAGACAGGTAAAGGAAGAAGGGGTCTTCGCCGTCTTTGTGGCGATCGATGAACGAGACCGCCTGCTCGGAGAACAAATCGGTCAGGTAGTCGTCACCCTGAAAGTCTTCTCGCAAGACGGGCGTCGAAGCCCCCTCGACGACCTCCGTCAGCCGGTACTCGCGGCCCCGCGTCGTCATCCAATCCTGACCCGCTTGGCTGTAGGGGAAGAAGTGCGACATCCCCCGGTCGTGGATTAGCGTGTAGTCGAAGCCCCGCCGCCACGGCCGGGAACGCTCGTTCTGATTGATCTGATTGACGTTGAGGGCCGCCTGCCCGTCACGCTCGACGTGCCACTTGCCGATGACGCCCGTCGTGTAGCCGAGGTCTTGCATCTGCTCGCCAATGGTTGGCACGCGTTGCTCGGGCGGCAGCGCCAGGTTCCCGGCGTTGTCGTGGAAACCGAACCTCGCTTGATTGACCCCGGTGACCAGGCCGGCCCGCGACGGGCCGCACTGCGGCGCCGAGACGTGGGCGTTAGAAAACCGCACACCGTTGGCCGCGATCGAGTCGATATTTGGCGTTGCGAACTCGGCGCCCTGGTAGGCGACGTCGCCGTATCCCGCATCGTCGATCATGATCAAGATCACGTTCGGCTGCTGGGCGGCCGCTCCGCTGAGCATCAACCCGTTTAGGCAGACGATCGCCGCAACGCTCAGAGTTAAAACGAGGGCAGGTCGCACGCTTCGCTCCAGATGATGAATGCCGTTAGGGTGGCCGCTATTGATCCCCGCGCCGCTAATGAACCAAGGGCGACCAACGGGAGCCCGGGCCACGTAGAGCAAAGCTTTGCCCTGGGGGGTCGTTAGCCGCGCAGCCATCAGTAATACCGGTGCTGTCGTGTCTGCCTGAGGATTTTATCATCGGTGACGCGGCCCGCGATCCGGTGGTGATCACTCCTTGTACGCCACGGGCTCAACGGCGACCGCGGGACGCTTGCTTCGGTCCGCCAGCTTGGCAGCTTGCGTGTCATCGCCCACTGCGGCGGGAAAACGCGGCGCCTGCCCCGGCAAAGCCTTGCCCCGCCGCGTTCCCACGCTGGTTGGCGATCAGGCGTCTCGGCGGCGTTGCCTCCGCCCAACGCATTGCCTCCGCCCAGCTACCAGCAACGCCGCGGCACCGAAGACCAGCGAAGCCGACGCCGGCTCGGGAACCTGTGTTGCGCGGAACACGGTAGCCAGTTCCTCGTCGGTCAGCACCGTGTCCCACAGTGTGATCTCATCGTACAACGCCGCGGTACGCTTCACGGCGTTTTGATTGGCGGCGATCCTCGGGACGGCGGCGGCCCCGTAGCTCAGTGGGCCCACGGCGGACACCGATTGGCTGTTGGCGGCGACGGCTGCGGCGGTTGGATCGTCCGCTTGGTACAGCACACTGACTGTAGCGTCGCCATCCGTGTCGTACCGGAGCGCAACGAATGTCCACGAGCCATCGGACTGAACTTCTTGCAGCGTGCTCAAGGTGCTGTTGATGGCCGTGCCGCCGCCTCTTGCTTGAAGCTGAATCGTGCCGGCGTTTGAGGGGTTTTGATTCAGCAGTTGTAGGCGCCAACCCAAGCCTCCGCTTATGGCATCGGGCGTGTTCGTGGCGTCGAAGATCCGAGCCTGCACATCGGGGCTGCTGTCCGGCTGCAGGTTGATCCACGTCGTGAAAGTGAAGTCGGACGAGGTCTTGAATTCGCTGCCCGACGAGTTGCCGGCGAAGGCGACATCGTTGTCACCATCGAAGCTAGCGCCGCTCCCGAAAACCCCGTCGACGTCCAAATCGACGCCGCCGTTTTGGCCGCCGTTGGTGAAAGTCGGGCCGACGGAGTCAACGACCTGTGGATTAACCGTATTGTCGGTCTCGTCGAAGCTGTACCGCACGATGAGCGCGGCCGACGCGGAGGTTGTCATGAACGCGGATGCCGCCACAGCCGCTCCGATGATTAACGTGCGAGCGCGGCGGGCGTTCGTGCGATACCTGCCTGCAGCGGGTTGGCAATGTTGCATTAGTCTTGCTCCAAGGTGAAAAGGTGGGGGCTTGCTAGGGGGTGCGAAAAAGAGCTCGGCCCTTAGGGAAGAGGCTTTCGGCCAAACGTCTTTCTGGCTCTGCCGAGAGAACGTTTCGGATAGCGGGGCGGCCCCGCGAATAAGGGCTTTCGTGCTGCACGCCGTCTGGCCCGCGCAAGCAGTTGAAGGAAAAGCGGTTGCACCCGCTACGGTGCGGGGCGGCTGATCAGTAGTTTAAAAGGGGAATCGCTCGCGTCGACGCTTAGGGGAGTCGTCGCGACGCTTGCATATTTTGCCGGGATAAGGCCCCGCGCGGGGCGCCAGTCTTCGTCTTGTGCGACCACCGTTACCTTATGGCGCCCCGCTACAATACCGTCGGCGTACTCATGACTTGTCACCACGTCAAACAAACCGCCCGACTGTCTCACAACGGCCTGCCCCGGCCTCGGGTGCCGCCGTTCGTTCGCCGGCGCGTCTTGCGGGTGGAAAGTGACGACGATTCGGGCAGCGGGGATCTCGGCGCCGTCGGAGTACAAGACGGCGCCCTCGACCTTAACCATGTCGAAGGGTCTGTCAGAGCAGCCGACAACCGACAGCACAACGCCCGCTAGCAGCGCATGCCGGCTGGGCATGGTGAACGTCTCGCGTTTCCGTTGCAGGATCGGAGCCATTGAATGATCGCTAGAGGGTCTCGTCGTTGACAACCAACCCGTCGGCCGACGCGCTCAGGCGTTGCCAAACGCCGAACTGCTCGACGTTGGGCTCACTGGTGTTGATGTCGAAGGGGAACCCCTTCTCGACGAAGTCAGTGATAAAGTGCACGCTGCCGTCGGCGAACGCGGCGTGCACGCCCCCCGGGTGACGCGACCGCGCACCCGCTTGGTTGCTGCCACCCGCTCCGCCGCGGTTGCACGCCATGCACTCCTGCAGCATGCCCAGTTCGCCCACATCGTCTGTGACCTCATCGCACCATCGAATGTTGTCCGACCCGGGCCGGCAATCGTTGGGTCCCACGCAATCATCCGAGCCGTGGGCCCAGATGCTGCTAGCGCCCGAGCCGCCCAAGGCCCACGTGCCCCGGCGGTCGAATGAGGAAAGGCCGACCCGGACCTCGGCGAGCATTAGCGTTTTGGAGGTGCCGTCGGTGATCTGCGAAATTCTAACCGCGGTGTTGCCGCCCATGACCCCGCGGTGCCAATCGCTACGCCAACGGAGCGACTCGCGTCCCGCCGCGGGGCGGAACGTCGAACTGTAGTTGCCAAGGCCGCCGTTTGCCGCGTAGCTCCCGCGGGCCCACTGCTCTCCCTCGCCCGACCGCCCAAACTTCTGCGTTACGAGTGCCACGTCCTCCGACGGGCAAACGAACTCACCAACCTCCGTCGAGCGCGGCTGAAGGTTCAGCGTGTGGTTGAGCGGCCTGTCGAATTCAAACGTGTCAAAGAGCGCGCCCTGCTCGGCGAACGGCAAGATCGACACGAGCCAGTTCGGCTGGTGCTGTGTGATCAACGCCGGGTTGCCGTCATCGGGGTCGTAAGTCGCCGCGGCGGGGAAGACCTTGTTCGTGGAGTGGTAATTGTGCAACGCCAGCGCGAGCTGCTTCAGGTTGTTTTGACACTGCGCCCTGCGTGCCGCTTCGCGCGCCGCCTGAACAGCCGGCAGCAGCAGCGCAATCAGGATGCCGATAATCGCGATCACGACCAGCAGCTCCACCAGGGTGAAGGCCACGCGCCGGCCGCGAGGCGTCTCACGATATCTGTTCACTTTGCTACACATGCCTCTTCCTCGGCGGCGTGTTCACTTGGGGGGATTGCTGTTGATCCACGATCGCTCCGCCCGCGGCGCCACGCTCAGTAATCTCGTTCCGGTCTGAATCGACGGGCTAGCCGGCCGGGGACCACGCAAACGGCCAGGGCAACGAGCGCCGCCGAAGACGGCTCCGGCGCGGACGCCAGGAGGGCGGCGCCCTGCGGCGGCGGGTCGTCACGCTCGGCCCCAAAGTTAGACCGCCATTGCAGGTACTGGGCCACGCCAATCGTGCCCCCCACCAGGTCGTTCGGCAGGGTGGTCGTGGTGTTGAGGTTGTCCCTCCAAACCGTGTAGTCGGCCGCGTCGACGACGCCATCGTCGTTGTAGTCGCCTTCCAGGTCGAAGGCGGTGTAAACCACGACTCCGGATACGGGCTCGGTCTCACCCGGGAGGAGGTACTGAAAAGTCAAGTCTTGCGTGCCGGAGACCTGGTCGAACACGTTGCCCAGATCAAACAGCTTGCCGATCACGAACGTCTCCGCGTCGGTAGCGCGGAGTTCGCTGAGCTCGTTGGCGGTGGGGTCGGCTTCGAACCAGGCGCCTACCCCTTGATCCTGCAGGCTGTTGTAAGTGTCGAGCAAGGAACCGCTTGCGGAACCAATGGTGTAGCCGTCGATCTCCACCGAGAAGAACTGCGAGTCGTTGCGCAGGCGGGCGTTTCCGGTAGCGGGGTCAACAAAAAGCACCAAGTTGTTGAACCGCTTGGCTCCGATGAACTCGACGAGCCCCGGCACAATCTGGCCGTCGGGAGTGGTGTACTCAAAGCCGATATCCTCGTCGAAGTCGACGCCGAACGCAGAAGGGTTCGCCGAAAACAAGTTCCCGAGCGAGGGCGTCAGGCTGCCGCCGGAAGCAATTGTGCTCGCGTTGATCGGATTCAACTCGCTGATCCGCGTTGCCGAGCGGACGGCCTCTTGCCACCCGCTGCCCAGCTGCGTCTCGACCGTACTCCACTGGGTGGTATTAAGTTGGCCGAGTGAAGAGGAGACCGTGTAGCCGTCGACCGACAGGGGCAAAGCGCCCTGGTTTTGAATCGACAGCGCCCCGGTCGACCGCTCGACGCTCAGCGTCAAGACTTGATCGAGCTTAAGCCGCGCCACGGCGCCGCGGGCGCCGCCGGCTTCTACGTCCAGGCGGTAGGCTTCGCCCGGGTTGAGGGCGGGCGCAGCGGAGGTGTCGAGCGTCGTGAACTGACCGCCGATGCCGGCCGCATCGACGATGTCCCAAGCGTCGCCGACCGACGGCGTATACCCGTTGAACTCGACGCGGAGCGTGCCGTTCAAGGTGCTGGAGCTGGAACGCAGGGGCGAGTGGCTTGGGCCCGTGATCTCCGCCGTGTAGACGCTATTGGGTCCAAAGCCAAGGCTTGTGCCCGACGCGAAGTCGACGTTGGGCCCGATTACACGGAGGTCGGCGGTGAAGTTCGTGAACTCGGCGTCAACCGACGTCACGCCGGGCCCGACCCCGCCGAGCGTTACGGAGCTGCCGGAAAAGACGTCAAAAAACGCCCCCACCGAAAGGGACCCGCCCGGCGCTACCGAGAGCGTCCCGACGCCGCCACCGTCCGCCCCGACGTCGATACCCCCGTTGGCGTCAACGCCAACCACGACGGACAGGCTCCCCCCGCTGCGGATTTCCAGATTGCCTGTTTGCCCGGTGTTTTCCCCCAGGACCACCTCGCCCGGGGTGTCAACGGCGGCGGTGTTAAGGAACGCGGTTCCGCCGTTGCTGATGTTAGCGACCTCATCGGTGCTGGAACTCGGGGCGAAGCCCTCCGACCAGTTGCCGCCGACATTCCAGTCCGCGACGCCTGGGTTGGTCCAGTTGTTCGAGACTTGCGCGGCGGCCGGCGCCGCGAGCAATCCAAAAACCGCGACAGCCAGCATGCCTGCGGCGGTTCTTTGGTGGCGTGAGTGTGACATGAGCTTCGATTGCGGGAGTCGAGATGAGAAGTCTAGCCGTGTACGCAAACGCCGCCGCGTCGATCGCAGGCCGATCACCTCCGCCGCGGCCTCGCACGCGTGAACGCCAAGCCGATGAAGCAAAGCAGCAGTGAGCTTGGCTCCGGCGCCAGACCGGCGAGCAGTTGAGCCGCCGTTGCCCCCACTGGCGGCGGCACACTGTCCTTCCACGTGCGGAAGTCGGCGAAGTCGACCAAGCCGTCTCCGGTAAGGTCCCCCTCGCCACGGGTCGCCACGGTATCGAAGAAGTTGTTGCGGATGATGTCGAAGTCATCGATGTCGACGACCCCGTCGCCGTCGACGTCACCGGGCGATAACACAGTCACGATGCTGCGGACGCCCGTGGTGTACAGATCGACCACCTGCTGGTCGGTGAGCAAGCCGGAGAAGACCGCCACGTCGTCGAAAGAACCGGCGTTCACGCCCTGGGCGTCGTTGGGGTCACTGATAACGAGGATACCCGCGGCGCCCGCGTATTCGACTCCCCCGGCGAAGTTACTGTTGGTGGTGGACTGGAAGTTGCTTGCTACGAGGCTCGTGTTGACCGTGTCGTTTTCGGTAAGCACATTCAGTCCGGCTTGCCCCGTCAGGTGATCGTACCGCAGCACCAACAGGTGCCAGGTGTCGGCCACAAGCTCGCGTGGGTGCCTGACAGCCGCGCGTCCGCCGCCGGTCTCGACCAGCAACCGCACGTTGTTGTTGTCCGCGTTGTTGATCGTCTGCAGCCTGAAGCCCGCGCTCAGGAAGTCGGCCCCGGTGCCGGTGTTGGAGTAGTCGACGAAGTTGTAGAAGTTGGAGAAGGTCGCCGGCCGGGCCCAGACCGCTACCGTCAGGCTGTCGGGAACCTCGAAGATGCCCGAGGGGTCGGAAACGAAGCCGACTCCGCCGGTAGAGACCCCCAAGTTGCGGAAGCCGCTCGTCCCAGCGGTCCCGGGGGCGCCGGGTTCGTTGAGCGTGAAGTCGACCCCTTCGGTCCCGCCGAATCCGCCGCCGGGCCCCCCCTGACTTTCGGCAAAGGTGTTCCCGGTCGCTTCCTCGAACTCGTACAGGGCACGGAGTTCGATCGCCATCGCCGAGTTGCTGAACACGGCGCCAACCACCGCTGTGGCAGCGAAAAAACGCAAGGGGGCTTTCATTGCAAGGAGCTTTCCGAGGAGTGGGGCGGCGCTTGTTCCACGGACGAATTCCGCCAGCCGGCAGGTTTCAGAACCCAGCGGCCGCGCCAGCGAGCCGGGCGCGAATCATCACGCAGATGCGGTACGCGAGCGGCGCTGGGTTACCGTGGTTCGAAGAGCTAGTTGATAAGGACCGCTGTCGCCGATTGATCACTACGCCATCAATGAACCGGGGGCGACCAACGGGAGCACGGGCTCCGCAGGCGAAAGCCCCATTTCAGAGGTTCATTAGCCGCGTAGTCATCAGTTACTACCGTGCCAGCACACGCTGCTTGGCTGGTTGCCCACAGTTAGACAAACGTTTACGTCGCGTTGAACCGAATACTGTCGTGTAAAGGTTGAGATTCCGTTACGCCGCGGGGGCTCATTGGTTTCAAGGGCGGCTATTGTCCTGTGTTCAGCGGCCGCGGCGCCGACCACTATCGATGCCGGCGTTGGCACTGAAGGCCGAGAACCGCAAGAAACCGACTATCGAGCAGCAAAGCCACGGTGCTGAAACAAGTCGTAGCCGCTTGTCAGCCAAGACCCGTCTTCTCACGCATGCTGATCGTCCGCGGCGGGACTGCCGCCGGCCCTACCGCCCACCCGCGACGGCTTGGCGGTCGGCTTGGAGGAGCGTGACTGGGGAGGACGGTGTCGGCGACTCGGCGCGTATTCCCACTCGCCAGACCGTCGATTGCCGGATCACGCGTTTTGTGAGCGTCGGTCGCCGCGAAAGCGGGTCACGGCTTTGGCCAGGCGGCGCCGAGCTCGCGCACGGTCAACTCGACCAACTCCGCCTGGCCGCCGATAGCCCGCAGGCAGGGCTGCTCGGCCGGTTGACGGGGGTGGATGTAGTGGGCGGAGAACGCCTCGCCGCCGAAGGCGTACGCCTCGAGTGAGAGCCGGTCGATGAGCAGCCGGAGCGTGACCAGCCCGTCCCGCGGGGCGAGGTTGCCTAGGCAGGTCAGTTCGCGCTGCCGGCCCTTATCGCCGAGCCCCGTGTGGACAAGCTTCTGTTCCTTCGTGAGGTAGCGCAGCGTGACGCGAGGCAAGTCGAACACAACCTCCGCCGCGCCGCCGGGGCGGAAAGTGACGTCGAGGTCAACGAGGTCGAGTTCGGGCAAGTCGGCCAACGCGTTGGCGTCTCTCGTCAGGGTAACGCCGGCGAGTGTGTGCGTCGTCTTCACGAGTGACGCAACCTCTGGGATCGGATAGCAGAACAGGCGTAGACCATAAGGAGTCGACTTCAGCGTGAGGTCGCACGGGAAGGACATCTGCTGGTTGTGCGGCACGCCGATCTCGCCGCCGAGCTTCCGAGGTCCTCGCATCCAGCCGATCTGCACGACGCGCCCGCCCGGCCCTTGGTTGAAGGTCTGGGCGGCGTAGAAGTCGCTGCGGGCGTGCTTGAGCGCCGGCGTTTCGCTGCGGAAGACCTTGCCGTCGAAGGCGCCGACTTCGTAGTCGAAGCTGGCGTCGTAGATCACGCACTTGGTGTTGGCGGGGTCGCCGTCCACCGGCAGGAAGACGACGTCCATGCACTCGAAGGCCCAGTCGCGCATCAGGTCGGAAGCGAATCGCCAGTCGGTCAGGTTCTGCGAGGTGAAGAACCGGACCCGCCCCGGCTTGCGCTGCACCCAGAGCGCCATGACCCATTGCCCGGACGCCTCGTGCCAGAAGACTTTCGGGTCGCGCTCGCGGTTGTCGAAGCCCTGGTTGGGCACGACCGCCCGGCCTTCATCCCAGTACGTCCAGGTCTCGCCGCCGTCGGTGCTGTAGGCCATCGCCTGGTAGAACTTCGGCTTGGACGCGAACGTGTAGAACGCGCAGAGCGTCTTCGTGTCGCCCACCTGCTTGCCGAGGCTGTTGTTGTGGTCGACGACCGCGGTGCCGGAATAGATCGTGCCGCGGCGCCCGTCGACCTGATAGGGCAGCAGGGCGTGGTCGCGCTGCGTCCAGCGGATCATGTCCCGGCTGACCGCGTGGCCCCAGGTCATGTTGCCCCACCGGGTCGCCTTGGGGTTGTGCTGGAAAAAGAGGTGGTAGAACTCCCCATCCCAGACCATACCGTTGGGGTCGTTGAGCCAGTTCTTCTTTGAGCAGAAGTGGAACTGCGGCCGGTTGGGCTGGTCGTAGCCGACGCCCGGGTAGCCGGCGGCCGAGATGCCGTCGGTGAAGGCGAACCCACCCACTTGCGCCGGCTTGGCATCGGCGCCAAGAGCGCGTGGTGCGTCTAGAACCGCCCCGTAGGCGACGAGGATCAAGGCGAGCAGGGCGACGCGGCGGACTAGCATCGGAGTCCCCTTCGGACAGTCGAGAAAAGACCTACGCAGTGGTCGGCAAACGATTGGCGTTGATCATACGCCACGCGGCCGCCGGCGCCGAACGGTTTGTGCCCCCGTGTTGGGCGGCCCGAGTCCCGGCCTAACGAGCGTCCCGGCTTCAGAAGTTCCGCCGCGGTCGGCGGGCGTGGGCTTCGCCCGCCAGGGGTCCTCAGTCGTCAGCGAGCCATCGGGGAGTTCCCAGTGGAGGATGCCGTTGATCGAGTAAATGCAAGGCACTCCCGCCGGCTGGCATCTACCTGAGCGGTCCGGGCGGCGTCCGCAACGACTTCTCGGACTTCGGCGGCGAATCGGATCGGGGCGTCTTCCGGCGTGCGGCTGTTTGCGTCGCCAGTGATCAAGCGTCGTTGGGCGCCCATGAGCTACCGCGGCGTGAAGTCGGCATCTTTCTCGATCGACAACAAGAAGTTGGCCAGGAGGTCCGCGCACTGGTCGAGGTCGTCGAGGCTGACCATCTCGACGGCGCTGTGCATGTAGCGGTTGGGGACGCTCACCAGGCCCGTGGCGACGCCGGCGCGGGCGAGCTGCATGGCGTTGGCGTCGGTGCCGGTGCCGCGGCCGATGGCCCCCCATTGGATGGGGATGTCGGCGCCCGCGCCGGCGGTACGCAGTCGCTCGACCACCACCGGATTCATGTTCGGCCCGCGGTAAACGACGGGCCCGCCGCCGAGGTTGACCTCGCCTTCCTGCGTCTTGTCGATGGTGGGGCAGTCGGTCGCGTGCGTCACGTCGACGGCGACGCCGACGTGCGGGTCGACCCCGTGCGCGGCGGTCGTGGCGCCGCGGAGGCCGATCTCTTCCTGCACCGTGGCGACGGCGTACACCGACACGTTGAGCGAGCCTTTCGCCACGGCGCGCCTCGCCGCCTCCATGCAGACCCACAGTCCGGTCTTGTCGTCCATGCCGGGCGAGTTCGCCAAGTTGTTACGCATCTCCTGGTAGCCGAGTTCCAGGGTCACGCAGTCACCGATCTTGACGACTTCCTGCGCCTCGGCCTGGTCCTTAGCGCCGATGTCGAGCCACATCTCTTTCGCCTTGACCACCTTCTTGCGTTCGTCTGGGTCGAGAAGGTGGATCGCCTTGCGGGCGATGACCGCCGGGACCGGGCCGGTAGCGGTGTGGATCGTCATCCGCTGCCCGATGAGCTGCTGCGGGTCCCAGCCGCCGATCGTGTTGGTGTAGATGAACCCTTGGTCGTTGATGTAGGTGACGAGCAGGCCGATCTGATCGGCGTGCCCCGCGAGCATCACGCGGAGCGGCGCGCCATCTTTTCCAGAAGCCGGGTGGCACGCCGCGGTGACGTTGCCGTGCAGGTCGGTCTTCACCTCGTCGGCAAAGTGCCCGGCGTACTCCCGGACGATGGCTTGCACCGGCTGCTCGTAGCCGGACGGGCTCGGCGTTTCGAGGATCGATTGGAAGAACGTCTTCGCGGCGGGTTCCATGGCGGGTCTTCGGGGCTGGCGGCGTGGGGCGGGCGGCTTCGGGGCGGGGGCGCGGGTGCAGGCTAAAAAGCTTACCACGGGCGGCGCCCGGACGGCACCGGACGCAGGCCGCCATCGCTACTGGAGCGTGGCGACCAACGCTTCCGGGTCGGGCCACTCGCCGACTTCCAGCACGTTGCCGTCGGGGTCGTGGAAGAAGACCTGCCGGTAGCCGTGCGTCGGCAGCCGCTTGTGAACGTGTTCGACGCCGTGCTCGCTGAGCAGCGCAAGCGTGCGATCGACATCGGTCACGCGGAAGGCGAGGTGGCTGACGCGCGAGTTGATTTTGTGACGCGGCGGGTCGAACCGCTTGTCCTCGATCAGGTGGAGCATCATGCCCAGCCCGTCGCGGTAGAGCCAGGCGCCGCGGAAGTCGAAGTCGGGCCGGGTGACTTCGCGCAGGCCGAGCACGGTCGTGTAGAAAGCAATGCTCCGCCCCACGTCGGAGCAGTTGAGCGTCGCGTGGTTGAAGCGGGCGGTCGGCAGCGCGTCGGGCATGGTCGGTGCAGCGATTCGCGGGGGGCGGCTAGCGGGGCGGCCGTGCCGAGTTTGCCGATTCTAACGATTCGCCTCAATCTGCGGGGCCGCCTGCGCCGATCATCGACGATGGCCTGGGGGGGC